>CAMWTL010000068.1 GCA_947177145.1 uncultured Porphyromonadaceae bacterium | reverse complement strand
TTTTTGTATGTTTACTGCTACACGGTTCAGAAGTTTTGGGTGAGGGTGGGATTGAAGCGGGTGGCGTTCCCGGGGAAGGGGAGAATCCACAGGGGTGAGTCGGGCGAAAGGGTCTTGATGCCATATACGTCGAGGTCCTTGCTCACTGTGGCGGCATAGTCCGCTTCCGTGTTCCAACGTTTCATATCGAAAAAATTCTCATAGCTTCCAATATTCTCAATCCACTTTGTCTGCTGAAGCAATTTCATGGCAGCTTTCTCGGTAAAGGGGATGAGGTCATGTATCTTGACATAGGGTGAGGCTTTCTCCACATGTGCTTTGCGCACCATGTCGGTATATTCAAGACCTTTGCGGATGTCGCCTGTACGTATCAGACATTCTGCCGCTGCGAGACGTGTACGGATGGTCGTCATACCCCATGGATTGCCCTGCACTGTCCAGCTCATACACATAGGATAGCCGTCAAGTCCGGAATACATTCTGCCCATCGAGAAATTCCAGCCGGTATCGCCGCAATATTTCACCACATAATCGTTTTTTTCAAATTTGGCATACGATTCGCGGGTCAGAATTTCCATTGTGGGATTCACACGTGGACCGCCTCCCATATAGATTAGGTTATACCGTCCGGTTCTTTCGAGAACCCAATCCTCTTTCTCTGCAATATATGCACGGTCGTCGATTGTGGGATTCAGCTCCACACTCCTTTCCAGATAGGGTAGGGCATCGGTATAACGTTTCATCTGCATGAGCACCCTGCCGCGCAAGGCATTGCCAAAATCCTGACCGGGACGGCATACATCGTCTGAGTTTTCCGGCAGTAGGGCAATGATATCGTCGGTACAATCCTCAAGGATCTTCTCATAAGTCTCGCTAAGAGAGAGCTTCTGCTTAATGGCGGTATTATCAATGTCGGTGACATAGGCTATCCCACCGTTCTCACTTGCCGTAGCAGCATCATATTGGGCAGCATACATCACGGTTGTTAACCAATGTAGATAGGCACGCACTATATGAGCCTCAGCCTTCAGTTGTGGCTTACGCTCCTCAAGTCCGGAGGCATCATCTATCTTGGCAAGGAGAGTATTGGTGTAGTTTATATAGCGGTAAAGCAGAGAATAGCGGGTGTCCTCCTGAGCAAGAGTCACACGGTCTACACTCTCATCATAAGCCAGATAGGCATAGGTCAATGTATTGGTGGCTGCCATTGTGCTTGCTACCGATTCTCCCATTCCCACTCCCTCACCACATATATGGGATAGGTCAGTGTAAGGGAAAGTACCCAGGTCATAGGTTTGGTTAAGAAGCAGTTCAAGGTCGGAAGTGCGGTCGAGGGTTGTCTGCCCTTTAGGCACAATGTCAAGTTGGCTGTCGCAGCCACCGCCCATAAGAGCAGCTACAGCGAGGAGAGGTAATATAATATGTTTTTTCATTGTCATATTGAAATTGAGGAGATAGGATTAGAAACTGAACTGTATACTGAAAGTGTAGGAACGCGGAGTGCGAAGGTTGCGTACGCCGGATATAGCCTCGTTGGCTTCCGGGTCTACTCCACGGTCGTTGCGTGCCCAATAGCACAGATTGTTGATTTGGAATCTCAATCGTAGATCCTGCATACGCAGTGCCTTGCAGACGGCATCATTGAAGGAGTAGCCCAACACGAGATTACGCACTTTCAGGAAGTCGGCAGGAGCCACGGTTTGATTGCCATAGAAGGGATCGCCCACCACATAGCTCATACCTGCCACACCGTTGCCGGGATATTTATCGCCCCCCTCACGCCAATAATTGAGATAGCCCGAAGGAACAGCCTCAATGTTGGAAAGAGAACCGTAGCCGTAAAGAGAGCCGTCAGAAGTCCAGTCATTGGTATCCACTCTCATCACGTGGCCCCCATAATAACTTAGCATTGCCGAAAGTGAGAATCCTTGCCAGCGCACCGTTGGGGTGAAAGATGCCATAACCTTCGGGTCGAGTGAACCGCAATATACGATGTCGTTGACTGTGAACTCCTCCGAAGAGATGTCTGATGTATGGATTTCCCCTTTGGAGTCACGCCATGAGAAGTATTGCAGGCCATCCTTTGTTACCATCCCGGCATAATCATATGAGAAGAGGGAGTTTACAGGATAACCTTTATGGAGGGTATAGGGGCTTAGTGCTTCCATACCGGTGACGGGCGTATGGGCTACTTTTGTAACCTTGTTATGGTTCCACGCTAAGGATAAGTCGGCTGAGAGTGCAACGTCACTGCGTGATGCGGCACGCAGTATATCACCGTTGAGCTGAAGCTCGATACCGGTGTTACGTACCTTGCCGTTATTTATCTTCAGCGATGTCCAACCGGTAGTTGGGTCGAGGTCGGTATTGGTGAGGAGGTCTGAACCGCTTTTTGAATAAAAGTCGATTGCTCCGGTGAGACGGGAGTTCCAGAAGGCGAAGTCAATACCGAAGTTCCAGGTCTTTGTCTTCTCCCATCGTAGCTGGTCGTTGGGAGGAGTGTCGATTTTCACAAACTTGTGGCCGTAGAGGTCGTTGATACCGATTGTACCTGTAAGATATGACGACACGTCGTTGGCGATATTACCGGTGATACCATAGCTGAGACGCAGTTTAAGGGCATCAAGCCAGTCTGTGTCGCGCAGGAAAGCCTCGTTATGGATATTCCAACTTGCGCCTGCCGACCAAAGAGGTGTGCCACGGAATTTGGGGTCTGCCCCGAAGAGGTCAGCTTTGTCTATACGGAAAGAACCGGTGAGAGTGTAGCGTGTATCATATACATAATTGCCGGTGAAATATACCGAATAGAAACGGTGGAGCACATCGCCTGTGGTGAAGGAGTTTTCGCCCGGAGCGCCATACATATAGTAATCAGAACCCATTGCCGAGCCGGTACCTTCTATGTCTTTAAGAGTACCCCAATTCACCATCATATTGGCGTTGGTCTGCGTTGCTTCGTCATAGCCGAGAAGCACATTGCCATAGGTCTTATTGTTCTGTTGGCGGAACTCGAATCCTGCTGCCGCATTGATGTCGTGTTTGCCGCCGAAATTATTCTCATAATTTGTCTGGGCACGGAAAGTGTAATAAGCACCTTCGGAAGTGACCGTGTTGAGCATACCACCGTCAGGAATATGGTGAGTCACCGTCCCTGAAGCTTTGTCGTAAGCTGTATAGTTGTTATACATTTCGCGCATGGTGTATGATTCTCCCGAATAGTTACTGTCGCCCTTATAATACAGATCCTCATACTGGAACTGACCCGATACTGTCCACCCCGGCAGGAGTGTCAGTACAGCGTTTACATATGATCGGATATTGGTGCGGCGTTCGCGGAGCAAGGATGTATCGTAATCGCTCAACGGATTGTAATCCATGTTCTTCAATCCCAATGACTGATTGGATAAAGAGGGCAGATCTGCCGGCACACCGGTATTGAGCCGGCTAAGGCTACCGTCAGGATTATAGAGAGAATAATAGGGAAGAAACGACAAGGCACTTCCCCATTCGCCGTGGGCAATGTGATTCTTTCCCCTTTCGCTGAGGAGATTGATACCGAAATTTATATTCAGCCGTGAAAATACTTTCCAGATGCCGTTGTAACCGAACATCAGATTGGAAGCGTAGTCAGAACGGCGGGAATTATTGTCGCGCTCATAATTGAGATTGAGGCTTGATGATAATGATTCCGAATTGTGACGCACAGCAAGGTTATATTGCTGATTGACTTTCGGAGTCTCTATGGCACGTTGCCAATCACGTATGAAGTTGTTGCCTCGCAACACGTCGAGCTGTGAATTAAGCTCGGCATCGGTTATTTCTCCAAGAGAGTTTCGGAGAAAGAGCAGCGTGGCAGGGGAGATGGAATGATCGCGCCCCGTGCGATGATAGTTGAGCAAAGAATTATAAGCGGCACGGTTGTCGGAATTAAGCACTGCATTGAAATTATAGCCTTCCAGCTCTACCAATTCCGCTGCAGAGGCATAACCCAAATAGGAATAGTTGTTCTTCTCATAGGTGGTGACGTCGGCATTGAAATCCACTTGCGTCTTACTTCCTTGGGCGCGTTTGGTGGTGATTACTATCACACCGTTGGAAGCACGGGCACCATAGATGGCTGCGGCTGCCGCATCTTTCAGCACCGTGATATTGGCGATGTCGTAGGGATTGACACTCTCGATCGAGCCTTCAATCGGCAAGCCGTCTACCACTACGAGCGGATTGGTGGAGGCTTCAAATGAGCCTGCTCCTCGGATAGTCATTTTCTTTCCCTTACCGTTGTCATACGTCACCATACCCGGAACTTTTCCCTCAAGATTCTCCGTGATGGTACCCATATGCCGTTGTGCAAGGTCTTCGGCAGTGATGGTCTGATATGCACCTGTGGCGCTTTCACGCTTGAAATTTGAATAGCCTGTTACGATTATCTCGCTCATAAGCTGAGGATCTTCGTCGAGGGTAATCATAACAAGCTTCTCACCGGCTTTGACAGGCACATTGCGTGTCTTCATACCGACATAGCTCACACGCAAGACGGGCTTTTTCCCTTCCACTATAATCGTAAATTGTCCGTCAACGTCGGTTGCGGTGCCGATCTGTGTGCCCTCAAGGAATACGGTAGCTCCGATAAGGGGTTCTTCGTTTACATCGGTCACCACGCCTGAGATTTGGCGTTTGAAATAAGGAAGCTCCTTTTTTGCCATAGAGAGTATCACAGTCTTGTCTACAATCTCGTAATCAATGTTAAGGTCTTCCACAAATATGCGGTTAAGGATTTGTTCGAGTGTGTGATGGGAAAACTTGCCCTCGATAGTGGGATGACCAGAAAAGATATTTTTCTGATATACAAACTCATATCCTGATTTCTTCCGTAGTTCGGCAATTGCTTGCTCTACGGGAGTATTGTTGAAGCTGATGTCGAGCACCTTCTCTGCCAATACCGGGAGAGCAGAGGCAAGAGATATGCACATCATTGTCAGTAAGAGCAAAAATCGTTTCATTTAAATATTATGTTAAGAATTGGATAATATCTTGTTTGGTTGGTTTTAGATGGTTCCGGTCGTAAATTTCTTCATAAGGTGGATGAGGGTTATCTGCTTTGAGATGTCTGACGGGATATGAGAATCTTATTGTCTCTGACTTCAAACGTCAGACCGCCCGATTTTTCAAGAATGGCTATTGCCGTCTTGAAATTGCTATAGCGTGGTATGCTTCCCATAAATATGGTTTCTGCTGCCTCATTGTCGGCAAATTCATATTCGAAGTCATACCATCGTGCAAGGTCACGCATGATTTGACGCAGGCTTTGTTCCTCAAACACGAAACGTCCGTGGCGCCAGCCTGTGACTCGTTCAATGTCAACGCTGCGCACCTTAGCCTCCGAAGTCTCTTTAGTGAACACAGCTTGTTTACCGGGGGAAAGGAATATCTCACCCACACCGGATGAAGGGGAGAGGGATATGCTTCCAGAGCTTAGAGTGGTGTAGACGGCATCATCCTCCGGATAAGAGCGTATGTTAAATTCCGTACCGTATACCCTTACCCTCTGATTGGCACTCTCCACTATGAAAGGGACGTCGGGATTATGGGTGACCTCAAAATAAGCCTCTCCTGTAAGTTCTACACGTCGGGAGGAGGCAGAGAAATGGGCAGGGTATATTAATCGTGACTCTGAGTTAAGCCATACACGGGTGCTGTCTTCAAGGGTCACTACAAACTCACCACCACGCGGCACATCTATCTGAAGCGGACCCGATTCGGCTGCTTTGGCAAGCTTGGGTGCCACGGTTGATGTCTCTGTGACGTGAAGTGTGTCACCCGATGGCACTGTCACAATAGCCTGCGTGCTGCCCGGTGAAAGATTCTCAATCCGGAGAGGCTGGATATCCGTAGCTTCTGCTAACGTGTCGGTAGAGGTAAAGGGTGTACGCATCATATAAATAATGCCCCCCGTCACAACTGCTACCATAACAGCAGCGGCTGCCCATCGGAGTGTCTTGAATAGTTTGAATGGTCTGATTGACTTCTTTGTTTCGGTTATGCCAAGCCGGCGCATCATCTCTTCACGTGGGCGCTCGGTGTCAATCATCCGGCGCAGACGATAGCCGGAGGCGAGACGCTCCACATCAGAGAGATCGTCTGCCATTCGCTGCCTGGCATCGGGATTCTCAGCAATCCATTTTTCAAGACGTAGTGTCTCGTCGGCGGAGAGTGTTCCGCCGGCGAGACGCTTATAGAGGATATTTATTATTTCCTGTGAGGTCATATGATTTATCCTGAATTCTGTTTAATAAAGGATTTGTTGAGAGATTGTAGGGAGCTTTTAATTCAAGAGGCTCTTGAGAGTCTGCTCGATCTTTGGGTCGGAAGGCATCGGGGCATCCGGCAGGAGTATCTTGCCGTCGGGGGCAATCACCATAAAGCGGGGTATGCCGGTGATATTCATTGCAGTCATGAATTTATCGCCTTCACCCTCTGCAAACACATATTGGGGCCACTGAGGATTATCCTTAGCTACTTTAGCTTTCCAAGCGTTGAGGTCGTTGTCGCAAGAGATACTTACAAACTCAATCCCTTTCACATCTTTCATCTTCTCCACGAGCTTCTCAAGATGAGGAATCTGCTTGCAGCAGGGCCCGCACCAGGTTGCCCAGAAGTCGATGTAAAGGAGTTTGCCATAAAGGTCGGAAAGCTTACAAGTCTTGCCGTCTACCGTTTGGATGGTTGGATCGTAAGAAATGGTATCGCCTGCCTTCACCTCTTTCACTCCTTGGGCTACAAGTGTATAGCGGTCGATAAACTCCGGGTAGTCTTTTGCCATCTCGCCATAAGCCTTCATAAATTCGGCAGCAGCTTCCGGAGTGGGTTTGGTGTAGGCGAAGAAGGTATTGGGGATGCTGTTGTAGAGGGCTTTACGAGTGCGTTTGTTGGTGACTTTCTCGTCTATCAGTTTAAGCTGGGCAATATTCCCCTCTACAGAAGAGGCATCCATGCCTTTTGTGGCACTGCGGAGCCATACATATATCATGCCTGATTCAAGAGCCTGGTCAAGATTGGGGTCTACCTTGGCTATAAGAGCCTGATAAGCGGGATCGTCGAGGGGTTCGCTATCGGTGGCATATGCGTTGTCCTCAATCACAAAACCCTCCATACGGTCGGAGAGGAGGTCGGCATATTTTGCGTAATATTCTTTTTTGGAAGGATCCGGAAGAGCCTGCACTTTGGCATTGATGCGTTCACGCTCTTTATTGAGCTTGTCAAGAGCCACATCTTTCGGCATAGCCTCAGAGGGATCTTGAGGAGTATAAATCATCAGGTCATAAGTGACAGTGATGTCGTTGAAGAGATCATTCTCCTGAGCATTATCTCCGGAAAAGGTGGCGGTGAGTCCTTGGGAGGGGGTGCCGGCAATATCAATCACGGCTGTTTTGCCCGGTTCGAGCCATACGCCGAAAAAGCCGCTGTTGTCGGCAAGAATGGTGGCATGGGTGCCCTCGGCAGGGATTACTGAGTCAGGAATCTGGAAATTTCCTTTCTCATCGCGTTTGATGTCAACATATCTGTAATTCTGGATGTCGCCGTCAAGGGCATAGGAGAGAACAAATTCCTCAATACTGTCGGTGGCAAGGGTGCCTTTCAGTGCCACACCATCCTTGTGTGTGCCGGAGCCGCAAGCACCGAGCAGAAGTGCGAGTGTGGCGGCAGGAAGCAAATGGGTTAGTTTCATATGTGTGTATTTATATTGGAGTTTTTAAAAGATACGCAATGTCGGGTGTATGGTATACCGTTGTCATGTATTTTTTCTTCGGAAAATAAAATTTTAAAATTTTTTGAAGTTTTGGTATACCTTTATTTGTAGGTTGCGTATCTATGGTAGCAGAGTGAAGCCGCAAGACTTTGCTTTAGCTACATTGTCCACGATAAATAACTTAAAACTAAACAAATATCAAAAAGGATGAAAAAAACTTTACTTTTCTCCGCTGCGTTGCTTCTTGCAGCATCCACAGTATCAGCCACTGTCCCTGAAGGAAACCTATACCTTGAGGGTCTCAACGGTGTGACTGCCCACGAGGAATCGAATCTTTTTGTGCTCGGAGATCGTGATGATGACGACATCGATGAGGGTCTTTGGCGTTGGAGTATCGGTAATGTCGAAGTTACTGAGACTACAGGCACATTGACCGTAGCCGGTCCTGACGGTTTCTCTCTTGGATTCGATTCTGACAATGAGTTTGGTATCACCAATAATCTCACCAATTTGCAGGGTATGCTTTATCTTGCCGAAGGTGGTCCTGCCATTAACTATGACCTTAAAGCCGGTGAGTATATCGTATATTTGTCAGTGTTTGAAGATCTCGATGGAGATAGGGGTAGAGATACATGGATGATCCAGTTTGTTGCTCAGAATAAGGAGGATGACGAGAGCTTCTACCTTATTGGCTTCAACGGTATCGAATCACCTTCTGCCGCTTCACGCTTTGTGAAAAATGTGGTTGAGGAAGATGGGGAAACCTCTATTATGTATACCCTTCCTAAATATTATATAAGCGAATGTCCGGATGGTTTCACAGTGATGGATGAAGGAAACGGTATTACTTATGGTCTGAGTGCCGATTTCGCTGCTATGGCTCCTGAAGTCACTGATGAGTCTCCAATGGCTTTCCTTGCTGCTGATGGAGAGAATGTAGTGTCTAAGCTAACACCGGGATATTACGATGTTAATTTCACTCCTACCGGAGCGATAAATATAATTTCGTTCCTGCTCTGTGAGGATCAGACTGCCAATAATGAACTCGACTATTATCTTGTAGGTCTTAACGGCGTTACAGGACTTGACGATGCCAATAAATTCACTCGTAATGTAGATTCTTATGAATATGAGGATGAGGACACAGGCGAGATGATCAGTGAGACCACAATCTCCTATACACTCACCACCGAGATAAAGGATAACTGTCAGCTTACCATTGTATCTGCCGATGAAAAGGTAACATACGGTTATAATTCCGATATGGAAGCCTATATGCCTAACCTTATTTCGGGAGATGCAGGCTTCGCAATGTTGGCTACTAATGGTCCTGCCATCAACTGTGAGCTTAACCCCGGTAAGTATACGATTAATTTCTCTCTTACCACAGAGAGCACCGGTATGATTTCCATTATGAGTGCTGAGGATGGTGCTGTGGGCGAGATCAGTGTTGATGTTGACACTACTCCTGTCTACTATAACCTCCAGGGTCAGCGTGTGAAGAATCCGGCTAAGGGTATCTACATCGAGAAGCGTGGTGCAAAAGTAACGAAAGTAGTCCGCTGATTGGTGATGATTTGGTTATGAGGATGTCCGGGTTAAACCGGCATGACGATTTGAGAAATCAAAATTGAACAATAGCTCATACTTGAAGAGAGGGATGTGGAATGTGAGATTCCGCATCCCTTATTATATCATTAAACTTTAAATCGTATTGTTAGACTTTGATAGTCTTATCCATATTATTGCTTTTTTATCATTTGGCACGTAAATTCTTGGTTTTACCGACATCTTTTCGTGATTTGGCGAAATTTATCTGCTTTTCCTCAAAAGAAAAAGAATTCTTTATTCTTCAGGTGTGAAAATCCGCGATTTATGTGTAAATTTGTAATCCAGATTAATATGTAGGATGATAGACTCCAAGACATCGGATTTGGTTTTCAGACAGTTTGTGACGGGAAATATCTCGCCATTCTATGATTATGCATATAGGGATATGCTCTTATATGCCTCTTCTTGTCTGCCGGGAAATATGGCTCTGATGGCGGAAGACTGTGTGCAGAATGCTGTCGAGAAAGCCTACAATAATCGTGATCGTTTTGAATCTATGGGTCAATGGAAGGCATTCCTCCTTACTTGCATACGTAATCAGGCGGTGTCGCTTTATCGCTCTGACTCGGCTGCCGGCAATTATGAGGAATTTGTAAAAACCTCCTCCGAACTGCATGAGGATATGCTTCTTGATTATATCCGCCAAGAGACTATCAGCCGTCTTTACAGAGCTATAGATGAATTGCCTGCGGAGATGCGGGAGTTGCTTGAGTTGAGTTTTGAACAGGGACTTAAGAACTCGGAGATAGCGGAACGTCTCGGCATAGCCGAAATCACCGTTAAGAAGCGTAAGGCACGGCTCATAGTCCTGCTGCGCCGCTCAATGCCTGACTCTGCTTGGCTCCTCCTCTTCTATATCCAGTGTAACTGACCCTCCTATCTATATTCAGATTAACTAATTGATATTCAGATTAGCTAATTCCGTTCTCTGTTCAAAGTAATTATGTCGCCCTATTTTCAAAGTAATTATCCTACTTTGTTTATTTATGGATTAAAAAATTTATTCACGGATCAAAAAAATGGTGTGTCTGTTTTGACACACCATTTTTTGATCATTTAATTCACTTAAAAAATTCTTATTTCACTGCTATCTTCTTAGTAATCTTGCCCTGGCGCACGATGTAGATGCCCTTGGCGAGACCGGAAGTAGTGTTGGAAACCTTCATGCCGCTGAGATTGTAGACCTCCACGGGAGCGTTGTAGTCAATATCCGAACTTACCATATCCTCGATGATCTCCTCAACGTCGGTGAAGTCGGAGTTGAACACGGTTACTTCAACAACGGGACCGTCGGCATAGAGTGACTCTGCAATTATCTTGCAAGTGCCCTCCTCACCGTCATCGGCGAGAGTCATGACTTCGCTAAGGTTGGCATGGAGAGTCACAAGGCCGTTCTCGTCAACGGTGGCGATTTCCGGATTAGTGGAGCGCCAGAAAATCTGTGGCAGGGTGACATTCTGGGGGATAAGTGTCGCGGTGAGCTGGAAAGTGTCACCTGCCTTGCCGGAGATAGGTTTAGTGTCAGCTTCGATGCCGGTTGCCTCAATCATTACAAGGCCGTTGAAGCGGTCCCAGCAGGTGAAGGCATCGTAATAAGCGTCTGCAGCTTCCTGACCCTGGAGATAGAGCTTGCCGGAGTAGTTGCTGAAGGTATTGTTTGGGGCAGTAGGAGGAGTCTGGGCAGTGATGCTGACAGTAGATGCGGGACAGCCGTCGAAAGCCTTCTCGCCGATAGTGGTTACTCTATAGCCCATGATAATGGAGGAGAGTTGGCGGTTATCGGCGAAAGCCGAGGCACCGATTGTCTCTACCGAGGGTGGAACAACAATTTCTTCTAACCCAGTGTAACCTTTGAAAGCTTCGTCACCGATAGTCTTGAGGCTACTGCCAAGTTCGAGGGTCTTAAGTTTTTCACAGTTTTTGAACGCTTCATTGCCTATGTTCTCAACTGCGTTGCCTATCCTAACATTTGAGAGGCTAGAATTTTTCCAAAGAGATGAGCCTATTTCAGTTACCTGATCACCTATTACCAATGAATATACTTTAGATTGAAATCCTTGTGGTAAAGTTTCAAGAATACGCCCTTGATAAAATTTTTCGGGGGCATTATAATCGGTATAAATTTCCTTATTATAAGTACTAGTGGAAGTGAATGCATCCTCTTCTATCATTATTTGTGAATTAAAGTCTTGTAGAGTCAGTTGCTTCAGAGGTTGAACTTTAAAGGAATAATTATTTCTATTATCAAGTTCCAGTACTGAATTTAAACCACTAAAAGCCCGGTGCCCTATATATTGAACCGAACTGGGTATGGTTAATTCACTAAAACCATTCATAAAGAATGCTTCCTCTCCAATTGAAGTAACAGTTTCTGGAATCAAAACAGATCTAAACCATCCATTGTAAATTTTTTTACTGCTAGATGATGCTTCTTCATCAAATTGAGGTGGGCACTGGAATGCATATGGTTTTATTTCAGTCACTCCTGCTGGAATTACAAGATCAATCAGTTTTTCTTCTCCAATCCATACGCCATCAAAAGCCCAACCTGCCGGGTTTGAATCTGTGTTTGTAAAGTCAATATCACACCATGCACGTAAATCAGTAAGAATGACTTTAGACATATTTCTATTTAAGAAAGCATCATTTCCAATATATCTTAAAGTGGCCGGTATTGACAGATCATTTGCTTTTCTATTTTCTGAATAATTGTTTTCATCAATTGCAAATGCTTTGTCACCGATTCTTTCTAACATGCTGTTAAGCTTTATATCAAGTAAACGATAACAGTTATAGAAAGTTCCTTTCTTAATTTCGATAATATCTTTAGGAATAGTAATCTGATCAAGAGATGTACAATTGTTGAAAGCGTATTCACCAAGGGTCTTGACTGTTTCCGGTAATATTATGTTAGAGAGGTTCCAACAATCCGAGAAAGCATAGTCACCTATATATTCCAAGTTGATGCGTGAATTGAATTCGATTTTGCTTACAGACCCTCCGGAAAAGGCCTTATAACCAATGCTCTCAATATAATAGCGTGTAGGATTTGCAGCATCTCTATCGTCAGTGAAGCGTTCAGGGATAGATATTTCACCGGAATAATCACCTGAAATAATAACCGCCAAGTTATTATCCTCTTTGCTTACAGCCGGGATAAGGCGGTAATTCAATACACCGTCGTTATAAGTAGATACCTCTTGTCCGGTGTCTCCCAAATGTAAATTTGTAAAGAGAGCCCAATTTGTAAGAAGGTAATTTGTTGTGGCTTCCTGAGGAATACTTAAATTTATTTTGTCATAGAGTTGTTCAAAACTATTATCCTGCATGGTAGGCGGTGTGGACGAAAGTGCAACTATTGAAGTCAGCCCATCGCAACCTTCAAAAGCTTTGTTACCGATGGAGGTCACGGAGTCAGGAATGATGTATTCTCCTTCAAGGTCATAT
>CAMWTL010000067.1 GCA_947177145.1 uncultured Porphyromonadaceae bacterium | reverse complement strand
TTGTCGGGACGCCACGCCGGAAGCACTTTCACCTTGAAACCGCTTTCACGTATGGCACGGTGATATTCCAGGGAGTCAACGGGATCGTCGGTGGTGCATACTGTCTCCACTCCATAACGGAGCATGAGTCCGCGTGCCGAGAACTCCGGCAATTTCAGTTTCTCGTTGCATATGTCGTAAATCTCCCGGGCAGTTGAAGGGTTAAGTACCTTATCAATACCGAAAGCAGTCTTCAATTCAAGATGCGTCCAGTGATAGAGTGGGTTACGCAAGGTGTAAGGCACGGTCTCTGCCCATTTCCGGAATTTCTCCCACGGGTCGGCATCGCCGGTGATGAATCGCTCATCTACACCGTTGGCACGCATGGCACGCCACTTGTAATGGTCACCTCCGAGCCAGAGTTCGGTGATTGATGAGAATTGCTTATCTTCGGCTATCTCCTTGGGTGAGAGATGGCAGTGATAGTCTATTATGGGGAGCTTGGCAGCGTGCTCGTGGTAGAGCTTGCGGGCAGCTTCCGAGTTGAGGAGAAAGTCAGGATTTATAAAAGACATTGTGTGGTGTATGGTTTATTTCAGTTCTACAAGTTTATAGCGGGGAACGAGAAGCTTCATCATAATCCAGCTGAATAGGTAGGCGGAACCTGCAATGAGGAAGACTATCATATAGCCGGCATTCTTGCCTTCGTAACCCATAAATTGGAGGTTCACGTCTGCGGCATAGGTAAATAACTGACCTGCACCGTAGTTTGAGCAGAAACTTCCAAGACCGCTGGCAAGCCCGGCGGCGCCCGTGACGGTAGCGACTACCGATTTGGGGAACATATCGCTCACCACATTGTAGACATTGGCGCTCCAGCTCTGGTGGGCTGCACACATTATACCTATGATGGCGACGGGAAACCACATGGATATTGAACCCAAAGGCATCACTCCCCAACCTAAGAGCGGGAAGAGGGCGAATATGAGCATAGCCTTCATTCGTCCGGAATAAGGATTGACCTTGTTACGGTTGATGAAGAAGGTGGGAAGGTAGCTACCCCATAGGGAAAGCATGGAAATAAGATAGATGGTGAATATCGCAAACATACCCTCGGTGGATGCGGAAGAATAGCCGTAGACCTCGCTTATGAAGGCGGGTGCCCAGAAGAGGAGGAACCACCATACAGAGTCGGGGAGAAAACGACCGAAGATGACCGCCCAGGTCTGACGGAAGGTGAACGCCTGGAGAATACCAACTTTAGAGGTCTTCTGAATCACCTCCTCTTTCTTTTCGGTGACGTGCTCCATCTTAGCTTCCGAGTGGAGATCCTGTTCAATATAGTCAAGTTCAGCCTGGTTGACATAAGGGTTCTTACGCGGTTCCTTGTAAATGAAAATCCAGCCCCCCATCCAAATGAAACCGAGTACACCTATTACCAAAAATGCCATTTCCCAACCATAGTATTTGGCAATGAGGGGGATGGAGAAGGGAGCTACCAAAGCACCGATCTGTGCGCCTGAATTGAATACACCTGTGGCAAAGCCACGGTCTTTTTTCGGGAAGTATTCGGCTACAGCCTTGATGGAAGAGGGGAAATTGCCCGCCTCGCCGAAAGATAGCACACAACGTGCCGCAATGAAAAGCCATACGCTTACGGTGGTGATCATCACGCTTACCCCTGCCACGTTCTGAGCCATCATCAGGTTTTCACGTGCGCCGATAAATGATAGGGTCCAGTCGCCGGTGACAATGCCGTTGGTCAGCACTCCGCAGAAAGCGTGCATACAGGCACCTGCCGACCATATTCCGATTGCCCAGAGGTAGCCGCGCTTTGTGCCTACAAAGTCGATAAATTTACCGGCAAAAAGCATAGACACGGCGTAGACAATTGAAAAGATACCGGTGATACGTCCGTAATCGGCAGCTGTCCAGTTGAACTCAGGCGCAATGAAGTTTACCCAAGTCAGTGAAAGCACCTGTCGGTCGAGATAGTTGATTACGAGGGCGATAAAAAGCATAGCACATATCACCCAACGATAATTGGTCATCTTCCCTGTAGCGACTGATGCCGGAGCGAGGGGAGATGAAATGGAATTCGGATTCATGGTTGATGTTAGGGATTGTAGAAATATAAGATTTATTTGCAGTAGGAGAGAGCCTCACGGCACTTGGCAGTTATGCTTACCCAGTCTTTGGAAGCAACTACCTCTTTCGGGAACAGCTTAGACCCCATACCCACGGCAAAAACTCCTGCCTTGAACCAGGAGGTAAGATTTTCTTCCGTAGGTTCTACACCGCCTGTTACCATAAGTTTCGACCATGGCATAGGAGCAAGAAGCCCTTTCACAAGTTTCGGACCGAGTACGTCGCCGGGGAAAATCTTGCAGACCTCGCAGCCTACTTCCTGAGCAAAGCCCACTTCACTGACACTTCCGCAGCCGGGGATGTAGGGCACACCGCGACGGTTGCAGATTTTGGCTACCTCCGGATTAAACAGAGGTCCCACTACGAAGTCCGCACCCATCTGCATATAGAGGGCAGCGGTAGCCGGTTCTACTACGGAGCCTACACCGAGAGCCATTTCGGGACATTCCTTACCTACGAATTTTGAAAGCTCTGCGAACACTTCATGCGCGAAGTCGCCACGGTTGGTAAATTCAAACAGGCGTACACCGCCATCATAGCAGGCTTTCACCACGGCTTTTGCTATTTCCACATCACCATTGTAGAAGACGGGCACCATCGGGGCAGCCGCCATTTTGTTCATCACACTGAGTTTATCGTGTTTTGCCATAACTTAGATTGTTCAAAAAATTATTATTTCACTGCAAAAATAGCAAAAACCTATGGCATTTGAAATTAATAAGGCTACAAAAAACTATGAAAAGGTGGTTTATTTCACATCAAGTAGTGGTATCAGTTAATGAAACTTCCTTTACGAGTCCTTTTGATAATATGACAGATGGCGTAACGCTTGATGTTTCTTTTATTTACCGATGATTCTATAATATTTTATGAATATTTCGTTAATAAAAGTGGAAAAGAAAACCCAATAGAAAGTTTATCGGGAAAGGATGGTGATAGAGGATACGAAAAGAGACAATCGACAATAACATGAACAAAGATAATGCAAATGAAATATTTCCGATTGTGGATGAATCGGGCAACGTGATAGGAAAGGCAACCAGGGGAGAATGTCATAGCGGATTGAAGCTTCTTCACCCTGTGGTGCATCTTCACGTATTTAATAAAGCCGGGGAGCTTTATTTGCAGAAGCGTCCTGAATGGAAAGATATTCAACCCGGAAAATGGGATACATCTGTAGGGGGACATATTGACTATGGGGAGAATGTAGCTGACGCTTTGATGCGTGAGGCACGTGAGGAATTGGGTCTTAGCGACATTCAGCCTGAGTTTATGGCTATGTATGTATTTGAATCAGATCGTGAAAGAGAACTGGTAAATGCCTATCGCACGGTTGTAGACCGTGTGCCACAGCCATCCGATGAACTTGACGGAGGGCGCTTCTGGACTCTTGCGGAGATTAGAGAAAATTTGGGCTGCGGTGTGTTCACACCCAATTTCGAATCTGAATTTAAAAAGCTCTTCTCCGAGTGAAATCATATAACTTTAAAGTTACATGGTTAGATGAATTAAGTAAGGTTGTATCATAGAATAGTGGAATTGTCATAGGATAATGGAATCGTCAGAAAATTCTTTTGGTAAGAGATATTTTATATTCCTGATGGTGTTTCTCGGTGCATTGTCGGCTTTCGGGCCCTTCATCACCGATTTCTATCTTCCCACATTGCCATCAATGGCTACGATTTTCCACACTACGCCGTCGATGGTGCAGTTGGGTTTGACTGCGAGTATGTTGGGATTAGCGATAGGGCAGCTCTTTTTCGGTCCCATAAGCGATAAGTATGGACGCCGACCTGTGCTTGCCGTGTCGCTTATTATTTTCGCCATCTCTACCTTAGCCAGCATTTATTCCCATAATATTGAATTTTTTAATGTATGCCGTTTCCTTCAGGGGCTTGGAGGAGCCGGAGGGATTGTCATGTCTCGTTCAGTTGCTACAGATTGTTATTCGGGACGTGAACTGGCAAAGATTCTCGCCATCGTGGGTGCCATTAACGGTGTTGCTCCTGTGGCTGCACCTGTGATAGGTGGCCTTGTGGCAAAATCTATAGGTTGGAAGGGTATTTTTGTGATACTGCTCATTATCGGAGTGGTGCTGTTCTTAATGTGTGGTCTTTTCAGGGAGTCGTTGCCTAAAGAGAAGCGTTTCAAGGGTAATCTTTGGAGAGTGGCAGGTAGTTTTGTCCGATTGCTTCACTTGCCCTATTTCTGTGTATACGTGGTGATGTACGGCTTTTCATTCGGTGTGCTCTTTTCCTACATATCATCGGCATCTTTCATTGTGCAGGATCATTTCGGCTATTCCGAACTTTTCTTCTCGTTGGTTTTCGCCACTAATGCCATAGGCATAGCCGTAGGGTCAGGTCTAACATTGAAATTCAGGAAAATGACAACCGCCGCACTTTTCAGCGCAGCGGGTATGACAATAGTTGGCATCGGTCTGCTCTTGTCAGCGTTGTTTGCCGATTCATTTTGGCTCTATGAAGGGCTTACGTTTGTGATTCTCTTCTTCCTTGGATTTATGTTTCCTGCCGGCACGACGCTTGCAATGGACGAGGGACGTTCAGCTATTGGAGCCGCCTCGGCAATTTGCGGGGCAATAGGCTTTGTCTTCGGGGGTGCTGTCTCACCGTTAGTAGGTCTTGGTGACCTTATTGTAACCTCTTCTGCCATTATCTTAGCTTCCTCGGTCTTAGCTTTAGGCTTTGCAATAGTGGCTTATAGAAGAAAAACTGATAAGAATTAGTTAGGATAAGCCGTTTGGGCGGGGGTGATTGGGATAAGCACTTCCTCAAGGTAACGGTGTGCTGCCTCTTTAGCAGCGGGTAAGTCCATAAAAGAATAATTGCCACAATCACGTGGTGTGGCTCCGGGCACGTCACCTTCAAAATCGGCAATGAAGCTGAAAGTACGTCGCAAGAGGGGCAATATCTCTTCCGGGGTAAGTTCGCCCTGCATCAGCAGATACGACCCGGTGCAGCATCCCATAGGTCCCCAATATACGATTTTATCAGCCCACTCCGGATCGTTTCGCAGAAATGTGGCGGCGAGATGTTCGATGGCGTGAAGAGCTTCCGGAGATATTGCTTCCTGACGGTTCGGCTCCGTCATACGCACATCGAAAGTGGTGATTATATCCCCTTTAGGTGTAGTGTCGCGACGAGAAACGTACACTCCTCGCAGCAGACGCTCGTGGTCAATGGTAAAACTTGCTATTTTTTTCATTCAGAGTAAATCTTTGTTGCAAAATTAATCAATTAATCGAATAAAACTCGTCATACCCCAAATTTTTTGCTTAAATTTGCAATTATGTAATCCATAAAAATTTATCAAACTATGAAGACAATTCGTTTCTTCGCCGCCGCAGCTTGTATGGCTCTTATGGCTTCCTGCGGGGGTGGTGCTAAAGAAAATTCGACTGCTTCTGAAAAGGCTGTGGACGACGACGCTTTCTATGCCACTCAGCCTGTTGTAAGCGGTCAGTATCGTGCAGTAAGTTATGACATCATTGGTGGCGCTAATCCGCGCAAGGGTAAATTCGACGGGCGTCTTCTTATCTCGCTCAGTCCCACCGATCCGTCAGGTATGTATGTGTATGAGAACGGCAACCGTACGAAAATCGACTATAAGATTGTGTTGAAGACCCCTTTTGAGAAGGGTGATAGCGGGGTGTATAAGACACTCGATGTAAACGATCTTCCCGTTACAATCTCTTCCGACAGTATCGGCTATGTGCTCTCATTCGAGAAGAACAGCGGCGACAAGCAGTCGCAGATAAAGATTGGCTTCGAGAAAGAACCGATGTCCACCGGATCGGCACTCGAAATGATGGAACGCATCACGACAGCTCTCCAGAAAAACAAATAAATAATAAAGCCTTCCGTCACGGAAGGCTTTATTTGTAGTAATGAGTTATAAAGCTGGTTGCTTTAAGTTATGGCCGTCGCCCCTCAACGGGTTAGTGCCATACGATTAGATGATTTTTGATTATATTTATGAACTTTATGCATTTGGTTCGATTATTCGATAGTTTCCGCTAAGGTGCATAAATGCGAAAAGACGTAACAGCCCGTCGTAGTAGGCATCGAAATAGCCGTCGGAGTAGGGTTCGTGCTTGGCGTTCCAGAGTCGGTCGGCAAATTCTCTGCCTTTCAGATGCGTGGAAGCTAAGGATGCCGACGCGAGTGTTGACACCAGTCCTACAGAGTGACGCAGCTGCTTATGTTCGCCGGCACCGAGTACCTCCTTTACCGGGGTGCCGTCGATATTATATTGGTCAACGTAATCGTCTATACCTTGTGAATAGAAGAAATTCTGAATTTTGTCGGCATATTCGTTCTGCCAACGTCCATCCTCACCACTCCAGGAATAGTCAAGGGCAATGTTCATTGGCACACGCCAAGAATCAAAGCGAAAAGCATCGCCTATTATAAAATGTCCTCCTCGAAGGGAGCCGTCATAGTTAGAGTAGTCAGGACTTAAACCTGTATCGGGATGAACGGCATTGTGTAGATAGTTTCGGCTCTTCCGGGCACAATCTTTCCAGAAAGATGAGCGTCCGTCGCCTGCCCATTTAGCCCAAACCTCATAGAACGCCGGCACGTGGTAAGAGGGGTCGGTATAGCTGCCACCGAAAGGATCCGGAGTGAAGGTGATGAGCTTGTGTTCAAGGTTGATGAGGGGAGAGGTACGTTCCATACCTGCTTTCTGCATCGACTGGTCGAGTATATTCCGAGCCTCCGCAAGATAGTCTATTCCGGTGGCGTTGCCCCAACGGTTGGAGGCAAAGATGAGCGAGGTTATATAATATAGCTCACCGTCGGAGGCTGCCCCTCCGGCATTCTGAGTGCCATCCGGCTTACAGCTCCAAGCGAAATAACCCTTTCGCGGTCCCTCCTGGTGCTGCATATATCTCTTGCTCCATCTCCAAAGACGGTCGAATATATCCTTCTTGTCGAGTTGAACAGCTGCCATCATACCATAAGACATCCCTTCGGTGCGCACATCTTTGTTCTTAATGTCGCTGATATAGCCCATATCGTCACCCACCTCGAAATATATCTTCTGTGGCCCGTAAAAGAGGTCGTTGAAAATTTCTTGCAGTTTTGTTTCTATCTCTTCCTGGGAGTAGCCTAACTCAGCGAAGAGGTTACGGTAATTGCCTGTGGTGGCAGCTCCCGCTTCCCAAGGAAGGGCATCAAAACCTATCCAATCTACCTCAACCTCGCCCCCTTTTAAGAGAGAGACGTGGATATCGTTAATCCCGGTGGGAGCCGTTGCTACCGGTATGCGGATCTCTTGCCATTCCTTACAGGCAGGAATGTTCACATTCGCTATAATACTCTTTTTGTCCGGTGTAGTCACTTGTAATGTTCCACCTTTGGGACTACGGGCACATACAGTGAGTTCTTCAACATTCTTGTTGCCGAAATCGACATTGTTATAGCGAATCCAGCTGCCTTTCTCTTTGAACGCTGTCTTCCACCCTTTGAATTTGTCTTCAGGATCCAGATAATCAATCTTAATTCCTTTTGGACTGATGTCGCTGTAACGGTCAATCTGAATACGTCGGCGTGCATCACTTACGCCCACACCGCGCAGAGTCGGGATAACCTGTTGTATCGTTCCGTCAGGATTAAACGAAAGCGTGTCGATACGTGCTGCACGTCGCTTGTCCATATCCGGAGAATAGTCATTATGATGATAGAAGAGATACCATTGCCCATCATATTCTACAATGGAATGATGATTGGTCCAGCACCCTGTAGGCGATTCCGCCATTATCAACCCCTTAAACTCAAAGGGACCAAGCGGGTCTTTACCCATAGCGTATGCAAGCGTCTCCGTGCCGTCCTTTTCCCTAACCCAAGGAAAGGTGTAATAGTAAATCCCATCTCTTTTGAATACGAAGGGCCCCTCCTTGAAGCCTTCCGGAAGCCCCTGAATCTTGACAGGCTCGGATTCGAGTTCCATCATATTATCCTTCAGTTTGGCACCTGACATTCCCATTCCGCTCCAATAGATGTAGCTGCTGCCGTCATCGTCTATAAGCACGCAGGGATCGATGCCTCCAATCCCTTTTATAGGATGGAACATAGGCATAAAGGGACCTTCCGGAGAATCTGCGATAGCCACACCTATCGCGAAGCCTCTTGCCGGCTCTTTCGGAGCAGCGGGATAGTAGAAATAATATTTCCCATCCTTATACACACAGTCGGGTGCCCACATGGCGTAGGAATCCGGTTGTACCCAAGGAATCCGGTTTTGAGTAAGGATTACTCCATGGTCGGTCCAGTCTATAAGATTATCTGATGAGAAAACATGATAGTCTTCCATGCAGAACCATTCCTTTAGCTTATCCACCGGACTATGTATATCGTGTGAAGGGTACAGGTACATCTTACCGTTGAATACTCTCGCCGTGGGATCTGCTGTAAACTGGTCGTGTATGATAGGGTTCTGGGCTACCATTGTCATAGCCAATGCCACCGACCCGAAAAGCATAGTCTTTCTCATAGTCTCAGCGTATTCTGAAATTCCACTTTGAATTATCGCTGTTCATATCAAATTCGCCTAACGACGGTGTGCTGTCAGCTATGGATATGAGGGCAAGTTGCTTATCACATCCCGGCACCTTCTTGGGCATAATGCGGTATGTGCCGTCGGTAAGTTGCTCGATCCTCCAAAGTTCCTCATCGGCACCGGTGAAATGGGGCACGGTCGTAAGCTCTTTCTCTGCCGTTGCTGCGAGAGCACGGTCAGTGCCTTCAATCATAATCTTATAGTAAGGTGCTCCGAGGTAGCCTCCTGCATCGGGTACAGCCACTATACTCCATTTCTGATGGGGACGGAACATATAGTCGCCTATACGCACGTCGATAAGGTCATCGGGCCAACCGGCTGCCACATCTTCAAGGGTCTGGTCGGCAATCGGCAATACCGGCTCCTCAGTCTTTTCCCAGAAGCGGTGCATTGTGTGGGGCATACGCACAAAGTCAACGGCAAGTTCAAGGGCATATCCTCTTCTCTCAGACTCAATTTCGTATACACCTTCCTTGAATTGGTCACCGGCTACGGGCCAGTCGTTTTTCCAAATCAATGGTAGGATAGTAAGAACACTTCTTCCACCACGGTCGAAGTCAGCCTCATAGTGGCAAGACATCTTTTCCACACCATCCTCTTCGATGAAACGTCCGAAATGTCCGGCACCGGTGCGTCGCAATCCGGCACCGACCACCATCTTCCCACCTCCGGCAAGCATATCGCGCCCAACGTTGTCGATATAAGGTCCGGTGACATTGCGTGATCTGCCTACTACGATGTTGTAAGTGGAGTTGGGACCGTCGCAGCATGTGCCGTGTGTGCCGAGCAGGTAATACCAGCCATTGCGATAGATGAGATCGGTGGCCTCACAGTCGATGGCTATATCAATCGCTTCATTGCCGGGCATACGGGTGCCTGTCTTGGGATCGAGTTCCACAAGACGTATGAATCCGAAATAAGTGCCGTAGGTAAGCCAGAGTCTGCCCGTGGTCGGGTCGAGAAGAAGTCCGGCGTCTATAGCGTCGCAATCTTCGTTATCGGCTGAAGAAGCCACCTCAATCGCCTCGGTGTATTCAAAATCAGGAGAATTAGGGTCGAGAGTCTTATTCCACATAGTTAGAACTGATCCCTTATGGCTACCTCCGAGCCCACCGCCGGTGGCACTGTATGCCACAAGATAGCGATCGCCAATTTTGATAGCGTCGGGAGCTGCACCGCGCCCGGGACGCACACCGCCGCCGTGCCACGTGTAGCCGTCTTCAGATATAAGACCACCTCCACCGGTGCCGAAGGTATAGTATTTCCCGTCACATTCCATAATGGTAGAGGGATCGTGGATGTATGGCTCTCCAATCTGGGCAAGAGCAGTTTGAGCCGTTGCCAACCCTAAAAGAGTAGCGAATGATAATATTATATTATGTCTTTTCATGAAATTTCAAAATTGTCATGGGTTACGTGCCGGAAATAACGTTACAGGGTGCTGACCGTGAAGTTAGTTACGGGCTGCCCCTGTTCATTAAGGAAACGGAGACAGAAGTCGCTCATACCCGGTCCATTGATTATGGCTCCACGCACAATGTTGCGTCCCTTCTTCAATGTGAGTCGGCGTGACATGCAGTCATCCTGTACCATACGACGGTCACCGGAGAGTAGTACAGCCTCTTCACCGTTGAGCCACCACATGGATGCTGAGTTGGAGCCAACCGACATTCTTACATCGGGAATATCCTCTTCGCAGTCGATAGCCGTGACCACCCAGAAAAGCACTCCGTAATAGGGTTTATCGAGTTTTGTAGCGAATCTGAACAGCTTCACGTTGAATAGCTCACTGTCGAGCGAATGCCACTGGAGTTTTTGTTTACCTACCTTGACTTTCTCACCGTTTTTCGGGAAATGTGAGAATTGTCCGGGAAAGTACTCGGTGTTGAACACTTCGCGCAGATAACTATCGGTGAAAACCGTATTTGTACGGTTGGGCTTTTCAATAGGCTCAAGCAGAAGCCATCTTCTTATAAATCCGTTGGCATCCGGTTTCCCTACCTCAGAGGTGGAAGCTGTGAAATAGGGTTTAAGATCTTCCGCTTTCCCTTTCTTCTCCGCGTGGAGTCCGGCTGTCAGTCCTAAGGATAGAAGCGCGGCAGATAGTAGTGTAAAAATATTTTTACGCATAGTAAATCGAGGTGGGAAGGTATCAATTATTGTTGAACAGCATCGGGGCAAACTCTTTCAGGCAGCGGCGCCATGTCAGGAACTCGTGTGCTGTGCCGGGCGATTCGTAATATACGTTGTTGATACCGGCTGCTTTGAGTCCGTCGCTGAGATTCTTCACTCTTTCGGGCCCCTCTTCAGAACCTATACCCATAAAGAAGGTATGAACTTGGTCGTTGAATGTCTTGGGATCTTTGAAAGCACCGTTGTAGGCAGTATCGAGATTGTTGAGGTCAATATGCCCCATACCGCTGAAAGCACCGATGTGGGAAAATTTGTCAAGGTTATTGAGGGTGGTGTTGAAGGTAAGTAGTCCGCCCCATGAGAGTCCTGCCATCGCACGGTTGTCACGGTCGGTAAGCGTACGGTAGTTTTTCTCGATATGAGGAATTATATCATTTATCAAGATGTCAGGGAATTGACCTCCGAAACGTTTATGGGCATCAGCCATACTTTCACCGGGCAGAGGTTTGAACACTTCTATATTGCCGTTGTCCATCACTACAATCATAGGCTTGGCTTTCCCCTCAGCAATAAGATTGTCCATAATCAGGTTCATCTTTCCCTGGTTTGCCCAACTCGACTCGTTCTCTCCCATACCGTGCTGAAGATATAGCACCGGATATTTTTTGTCGGGATTCTTATCATATTCAGCAGGGGTGTAGACTACACAATCGCGCCATTCCTTACGGACGTCGGAGTAATATTTGCTTTTGCTGACATTGCCGTGAGGCACATCCTTTACGGCATAGTAGTCGCCGGCTTCTCCTTCGGGAATTTCGATTCCGCTTACCCATTTGCCCATTCCGAAGAACGGCTTGCCGTTAGGGTCGGCGGTTGCCACACCGTCTATTATTACCTGGTAATAGTGGAAACCTTCCACTTCAGGCTCTTTAGATACGAGGGTCCAATTGCCGTCGTCTCCCTTGGTCATTTCGCCACGGAAACTTATCTCCACTTTCTTTGCATCGGGAGCATGGACTTTGAAGTGTACTCTCTTATCGGCTCCGATACGCGGATAGTCGGCTCCCGCTACGTTATGTTCATTAGGGACGGTTCCCGCAGGATATGCTTCTTCCGTCTGTGCGGAGAGCGTCATAGGTATTGTGAGAAGAGAGACGCAGGCTAATTTTAGTAGACTTTTCATTGTTTCAGATGTTGGTTAATGTTGACACGTAATCCTCCAAAGATATTATAGCGGTGATAATATCTGAAAAGATTTGTAGGTTTGACCGGACTTTAAGGTTTCGGTTTATTTGAAGATAAGAGGAGCAAAGTTATAGAGACTCTCACGCCATACGGGCCAAGTGTGGCCGCCGGGAGTCTCGAAGTAATCGTATTTGATTCCAATCTTGTCGAAACGGTCGCGCATGACGCGGCAATTCTCATAGGCTATATCCTCTTTGCCACCCATTGAAAGCCAGAACACTTTCAATTTATCATTATATTCATCTTTATTATCTTTGAGCATATCATAATATTTCTCGGAATCCATCATCACGCCAAACGGATTAGGATTAGCAAACCATCCGGAGCTGAAAACACCGAGGTAAGCAAACTTGTCGAGGTTAGGGATGCCGGTGTTAAGAGTCTGAATACCTCCCATGGAGAGTCCGGCAAGGGCACGGTTTTCACGTCCGGGCTTAACACGGAAGTTTTTCTCAGTCATAGGAATCACATCGTTGAGCAATTCCTTCTCAAAATCGGATGTGTTGCCGTCTGCCATCACAATAATCATGGGGGTAGCTTTTCCTTGGGCAATTAGGTTGTCCATGATTATGTCGGTCAGTCCCTGGGTTGCCCAGCCCCTTTCATCTTCACCTCCGCCATGCTGGAGATACAGCACCGGGTAGGATTCGTTGGAAGCATCGTAGCCCGGAGGGCAGTAGATATATGCTCTGCGCCAGTCGCCGGCTGTAGTGGAGTAATATCTTTTCATCCTCACATCGCCATGAGGTACGTTGGCTGTGTAGAAA
>CAMWTL010000066.1 GCA_947177145.1 uncultured Porphyromonadaceae bacterium | reverse complement strand
TCTTCCCTTTCTCTTTCATACCGTCGAGGCTTCCGGGGTATTCGGTGTGCATCCTACCCTCATAGACACTCATAACAGTGTCGTTGGGATAGTCTTTCGGAGCCACTGACTGCATCCACGTGCGGTATTTGGAGTCGCACGTGTGGCTTGTCATCACTGAGCCATCGGCAGAGGCTTTTTTGCCTACCATTATGCTCGTACAGGCATCGGCAGCTGTCTGAGCAAAGAGTGGTAAGGCAAGAAGGAGGGTTGCGCCTGCAAGTAAAGTTTTGAGTTTCATTGTTTAGGGTGTGGTTAGTAGGGTTTAAGGAAGTACCATAAATTAATTATCATACCCCTCATTCTATTTGTAATTACTTCCAATACGGAACATTTAAATAAAAACGAGTATGATTTGAATCAAAAAACTCAGCATTAGCACTGAATCTACCTCCATTTCTCTTGTAAACTAAATAATCTTTATTTTCATATCTAACCTTATACATTATTTGATCACCTACTACCATAGCTAATAACAATACATTAATTCTAATCTTATGACCAAAATTACTAGCAGACACTTCAAATATTTCTTTCCAATCTTCCATAGATTAAATTTATTAGTTAATTATTAATAACAGGATAGTTAGTAGAGATTATTGTTTAGGCAAACAATGTAATCACTTGGATTTGTGGGGATAGGCAGCGAGGGCGGCTTCGAGGACATCCATTGCGCGGGCAAGGTAATCGACGTTGTGGACGTATGCCAAACGCACCTGGTTGCGTCCTTCGCCGGGGGTGGTGTAGAAGCCGGAGGCGGGCGCCATGAAGATGGTGTCGCCGTCAAGGTCGAACTCGTCGAGACACCACTTGCAGAAGTGGTCGGCATCCTCCACGGGGAGCGACGCAACCGTGTAGAAGGCTCCCATAGGCATAGGCGAATAGACACCGGGTATCTCGTTGAGACGCCTGATGAGGAAGTCGCGGCGGCGGAGGTACTCGTCGTATACGTATTTCATATACTCCTCCGGTGTGGTGATGGATGCCTCTGCCACAATCTGACCGAGAAGAGGAGGACTGAGACGCGCCTGGCAGAACTTCATAACATTGGCGCGGAGTCCCTTGTGGCGCGTCACGATCGCTCCGATGCGTATGCCGCACTCGTTGTAGCGCTTCGACACGGAGTCGATAAGCACCACATTCTCCTCTATGCCGGGGAGCTGCATAGCCGAGATGAAGGGCTTATCGGTGTAGCAGAACTCGCGGTACACCTCGTCGGAGAAGAGGAAGAGGTTGTGACGCTTCACTATGTCGGCTATCTTCATCAGCTCGTCGCGTGAGTAGATGTAGCCGGTCGGGTTATTGGGGTTGCATATTAGTATGCCCTTGGTGCGAGGTGTGATAAGTGCCTCGAACTCCTCTACAGGGGGGAGACGGAAGCCGTCCTCTATCTTGGCATTGACACTCTTGATCACCGCCCCGGCAGAGATTGCGAAAGCCATATAGTTGGCATAGGCAGGCTCCGGAATGATTATCTCGTCGCCGGGGTCGAGACAAGCCATGAAGGCGAACAACACAGCCTCCGAACCGCCCGATGTCACGATTATCTCGTCGGGAGAAATGTCCATACCGAACTTGGCATAGTAGCCCGACATCCTGTCGCGCAGCGACTCTATGCCCTCCGAGGGTGAGTATTCGAGCACCTTACGATCGATGTGGCGCAGCGCCTCTATAGCCTGCGGAGGGGTGGGCACGTCGGGCTGTCCGATGTTGAGCCGGAACACCCTGCACCCTCTCTTCTCGGCACCACGGGCGGCGCCTACAAGTTTGCGGATAGGTGACGAGGGCATCTCATACCCACGATGCGATATTTCAGGTTTCATTTTATACTTTTACTCTCTTTTTCTGTAATTGGATTTGCAAAGTTACAAAAAATTCCCCGATTTAGAATGATTTTAAATCAGTTAGGCTATAACGTTAACATTATTACAGCGTCGTTGACTGCAAATTTGTTGCAGTCAGAGGTATTTTGTTAAGAATATTTAATTGGCAGGACCGTAAATTAGAGGTGAAAAAATTATGATTTTCACTCTCTTATGTATTAACTTTGCAGTAGCAAAATAAAACATAAGATTTGGATATACTATAAATAGAAGTCTCTTATGTTACCGAGGCTACGGGAGGCGATTCGGAGATCGCCTTTCCATAAGACCGACAGGATAAGAAGCCTGATTCCGGAACAGGATAAGGCATAACCCAAACTGAAAATTAATTAAAAACAATATATAATTATGGCAAAGAAAAAAACACCTGCCTCACAGAACGTGGGTAGAATCAGCGATATGGATGCCAAGAAGAAGGCTCTTGAGATGGCTATGCAGCATCTTGAGAAGGACTATGGCACAGGCACAGTGATGCGTCTCGGCGATGACGCGGTGCAGGATGTGGAGACAATCTCCACAGGCTCAATCGGTCTTGACTTCGCATTGGGCGTTGGGGGTCTTCCTCGCGGACGAATCACCGAAATCTATGGTCCGGAGTCGTCAGGTAAGACCACACTGGCTATCCACGTGATAGCCGAGGCTCAGAAGCAGGGTGGCATTTGCGCCATCGTGGATGCAGAGCACGCATTTGACCGTTTCTATGCTGAGAAACTCGGTGTGGATGTCAACAACCTTTGGATTGCACAGCCCGACAACGGCGAGCAGGCTCTTGAGATAGCGGAGCAGCTTATCAACTCCGGCGCTATCGACGTGCTTGTGGTTGACTCTGTGGCAGCCTTGACTCCCAAGGCTGAGATTGAGGGTGAGATGGGTGATAAGAATGTGGGTCTTCACGCACGCCTTATGAGTCAGGCAATGCGCAAGCTCACCAGCTCAATAGCACGCACCCGCACCTGCTGCATCTTCATCAACCAGATCCGTGAGAAAATAGGCGTGATGTTCGGAAATCCCGAAACCACCACCGGCGGTAACGCGCTGAAATTCTATTCCTCAGTGCGTATAGAGATCCGTCCCTCCTCATTCATCAAGGACGGCGACACCACTATAGGTCGTATTGCCAAAGTGAAAGTGGTGAAAAACAAGGTTGCACCTCCATTCATGAAGGCTGAATTCGAGCTTATGTTTGGCGAGGGCATATCCAAGGCAGGCGAGATAATTGATATGGCGGTAGAAAACGGCATCATCAAGAAGAGCGGTGCATGGTTCTCCTACAACGGCAACAAGCTCGGACAGGGACGCGACGCAGTGAAGCGCGTAATCAAAGAGAACGCAGAGCTTTCGGCAGAGCTTGAGAAGAAGATTATGGAGACTCTGAAAGCAAAACGTGAGGAGTCGCGCAAGAACAATCTCAATCCGTTTGCTCCCACCAAAGACAGCGTACGCACCACCGATGAGGACGACGACCGCCAGACGGAGGATGATGACGATTTCGGCTCCGACCGTGAAGGCGCCGAGAACGAGGACCTTTTCGGTGACGATTTCGACGTAGAGATCGAAGAATAAAGACATCAGAAAATATAGAAATAGAAATGACCCGCAGTTTGAGGCTGCGGGTCATTTCTATTTCTAATGGTTTTATAATTCTCGCTTTTGTATATTTCTGCTTTTTACTTATCGCGCATGAAGATTGCGATAGGAGTGCCGGTGAAATCCCACTTCTCACGAATCTTATTCTCCAGGAATCGGCGATACGGGTCTTTTACCCATTGCGGCAGATTGCAGAAGAATATGAATGTAGGAATTACGGCATCTTTCAGCATCGTGACATACTTGATCTTCACGAATTTTCCCTTATTGCTCGGGGGAGGCGTGATGGCGATCTGCTCAAGCATATAGGTGTTGAGCTGAGATGTCGGTATGATGCGGCGGCGGTTGTTATAAACCTCAATCGCAGTCTCCAGCACCTTAAAGATACGCTGCTTGGTGAGAGCCGATGTGAAGAGAATCGGGAAATCAGTGAAAGGAGCAAAACGGTCGCGGATAGCCTTTTCGAAATGCTTCTGAGCAGTGACCGACTTATCCTCTACAAGATCCCATTTATTCACACAGACCACAAGACCCTTGCGGTTGCGCTGTATGAGTCCGAATATATTTGCGTCCTGGCTCTCAATGCCACGTGTGGCGTCGATCATAAGTATGCAGACATCCGAGGCTTCAATGGCGCGGATGGAGCGGATCACACTGTAATACTCTATGTCCTCGTTTACTTTCTGTTTCTTACGGATGCCGGCGGTATCCACAAGATAGAAGTCGAAACCAAACTTATTATAACGGTGATAGATGGAATCGCGGGTTGTGCCGGCAATGTCGGTCACAATGTGGCGTTCCTCACCGATAAAGGCGTTGATAAGGGAAGATTTTCCGGCGTTAGGACGCCCAACTATGGCAAACTTAGCCACATTATCTTCCGGCTTGTCATCCTCCTTAGGCTCCGGCATATCGGCTATTATCTTGTCGAGAAGTTCACCGGTGCCGCTGCCGTTGGCAGAAGATACCTCTACAGGTTCACCCAAACCAAGCGAATAGAACTCAGGGATATTGAAGCGGGCATCCCCCTTGTCTTCCTTATTGGCTACAAGAATCACAGGCTTCTTTGAACGGCGCAGAATAGCTGCCACCTGATCGTCGAGGTCGGTGACACCGTTGGAAGCGTCAACCACGAAAAGGATAACGTCTGCCTCCTCGATGGCTATCTGCACTTGCTTATTGATTTCCCCTTCAAAAATATCTTCGGAATTAACTACCCAACCGCCGGTATCGACGATTGAGAATTCCTGGCCACACCAGTCGACCATCCCATACTGGCGGTCGCGTGTGGTGCCCGCAGTGTCATCGACGATTGCCTTGCGGGACTGCGTCAAACGGTTGAAGAGTGTGGATTTACCCACATTCGGCCGCCCTACTATTGCTACTAATCTACTCATTGTCTATTTTTCATAATTGATGCGGAGCATCTGTTCTACCTTCGGGAAGTCTTTTCCCTCGAGCCATTTATTCAATATATCCGAATGCACGGAGTTTATTCTCGCGGTTTCTCCAGTCTTTCTCAACCTTCACAAAGATTTCGAGGAACACCTTCTTACCGAAGAACTGCTCTATGTCTTGACGGGCTTCGATGCCCACCTTCTTTATCTTCTCACCACCCTTACCGATGATGATACCTTTCTGAGAATCGCGCTCCACATAGATCACAGTCATAATGTGGATGGCGTTATCTTTCTCATCGAATTTCTCCACAAGCACCTCAGTGCTATAAGGAATCTCCTTATCGTAGTTGAGCAGGAGTTTCTCACGTATAATCTCAGTCACAAAGAAACGTGCAGGCTTATCGGTCAGCGCATCCTTTCCGAAGAAGGGAGGATTGACAGGCAGAAGCTCTACGATACGGTTCTTAAGATTATCAATGTTGAAATGCTCGGTGGCGCTTGTAGGGAATATCTCGGCATTCGGGAGGCGTTTATGCCACTGGTCTACGAGAGCCTCAAGCTCACCATCCCCCTTCAGGAGGTCAATCTTATTGATGACAAGAAGCACTGGGACAGTCTCCTTAGCCACACGGTCAAGGAAATCCTTATTCTTCTCAGGCTCTTCCACCACGTCGGTGACGTATAGAAGGATGTCGGCATCTGTCAAGGCACCTTCGGAGAACTCCAGCATCGACTCCTGAAGCTTATACTTGGGTTTCAGCACACCCGGAGTGTCGGAATAGACAATCTGATATTCGGGAGTGTTAACGATACCCATGATACGATGGCGTGTAGTCTGTGCCTTGGAGGTTATGATTGATATACGTTCACCTACGAGATCATTCATCAGTGTAGACTTTCCTACATTAGGATTACCTACTATATTCACGAAGCCCGCCTTATGGGCAGCATTTGGTTCTTGGATCAGCGTCTCTTTTATTTCTTCTTCCATAATTTGAATTTTGTTTTAATCGGAGGCCGGGGTTAAAGGCGTGCCTAACGGAACTTCGGCAACACGTGGTCTCTATTGAATTAACGCATAAGAGGGCACTAAGTTTAATCGGCTGTTTCAAATAGCCAAAAACACTGACTCGGCATGGGCTGAGACATAGCGAGGCTCCGCAGCATACCGTGGCGGTATACTGCGGAGCCTCGCTATTGATTGTCAGCCGCTTTAGCTTATAGCGACCTTCACATATTACATAGCTCCTGAGGAGCGGAGTGTCAGGAATCGAATGCCCAAATCAGATACATAGCCCCCCAAGTGAAGCCTGCGCCGAAGGCGGTGAGCATAATCTTGTCGCCTTTCTTCAGCTTATGCTTAAACTCGTCGAGACAAAGCGGGATTGAGGCGGCAGAGGTATTGCCATAGCGCTGTATGTTGATGAGCACCTTATCAGGACTGATGCCGGTGCGTCCGCCTACAGCCTCAATGATTCTGAGGTTTGCCTGATGGGGCACAAACCAGTCGACTTCCTCCACAGAGAGGTCATTCTTCTTCATTACGGAGAGTGTGGAGTTGAGCATATCGGTGACAGCGTTCTTGTAGACTGCACGTCCCTCCTGATAGATATAATGCTCACGTGCCTTGACAGTCTCCACAGTGGCAGGTTTTACAGATCCTCCCGCCTTCATAAGAAGATGGGGAAGCCCCTCGCCGTCAACGTGGAATTCACCGTCGATGACACCTACATTCTCCTCGGTAGGCTCGACAAGCACAGCAGCGGCAGCATCGCCAAAGAGAGGACATGTAGCCCGATCCTGATAATCTGTCATACTTGACATCTTCTCGGCACAGACTATGATGACCTTCTTATAAAGACCCGCCTCCACATATGCACGGGCTGCCTGCATCGAAACGATGAAGCCGGCACATGCAGCCTGGATGTCGTAAGAATAGGCATTCTTGAGCCCGGTCTCATACACGATCACCGAACCCGTGGATGGGAAACGGTAATCGGGATTCGACGTGGCACAGATGAGGAGGTCTACCTCCTCACGCTTCACGCCGGTCTGCTCAAGCAGTTTCTCCACGGCTTTGATGCCGAGGTAGCTTGAGCCTTTACCCTCCTCCTTAAGAATATGACGCTCCTTGATGCCGACGCGGGTGGTGATCCACTCGTCGTTGGTATCGACCATCTTGGAGAGCATCTCATTGTCGAGGATGTCTTCCGGCACGTAGGAAGCGATGCCGCTTATCTTAGCTCTACGCATAATTTAGATTTAGATAGCTGCCTTCTCGATCACGAGTTTACCACGGTAGTAACCACATTCACCACACACGGTGTGATAGATGTGCCAAGCGCCGCAGTTGGGGCAGATAGCAAGAGTAGGGATAAGAGCTTTGTCGTGAGTGCGACGTTTCGCGGTTCTGGTGTGCGATTGTCTGCGTTTAGGATGTGCCATTGTTCTATAGTTTTTTAATTGTTTTTAATTCCGGTTTATACGAATGTATAAAGTTTTTTATTGAATGTTTGGATATTCGTATTTCAATCGTCCATATCCACTCCCATCTCGGAGTCAACCTCGTCGAGAGCCGCGTCAAGCTCGTCGTCGCCTCCGGTGTTGTGCTTATGGAGGGCAGCCGCCATTGCACGGTTGCATTTGCCGAGCGGATGGACGTGGCGGAGAGGAATTGTCAAGACGATAGTGTCGTAGAGCATATACGCCACGTTGAGGTAGCGGTCGCTCTCGGGGATGATGAGGAGATCGTCGGAGTCATCCTTATAGTCATCACCATATTTCACGGTGATGTGATATTCGGCGTCGACCTCGTGGTCAAGGGGATCAAGACAACGGTCGCACGGAATCTGCAGCATCCCCTTGCAGTGGAATGTGCAGTCATATACGTCGTTTTTCTTGACAAGATCAAGATGTACGTGTACATTGGAAGATATGACATCAGGGTTTTCCATATTCTGGAAAAACTCTGTGCCACATTCAAAATCCTGTTCGTGCTTTCCCTCGCCTAAAGAGGCAAGCTGAACTTTATATTGCGAAAATTTTCCCACTTTTGAGAAGGTGTTTACTGTTACTGGTACCTCCGAGGAGAATCGAACTCCTATCTAAAGTTTAGGAAACTTCTATTCTATCCGTTGAACTACAGAGGCATATCAGGCTCATGCCGTAATTTTAGCTGCAAAATTAGTCATTTTTTTATTCATTTCCAAACACTTCACCTCTTATTTGCTTTTTTTTGCGTTTCAGGAGCTAAACCACAGGGGGTGGGACTATCTATTTTCAGCAGGGATTATTAATTTATCAACGTAGGCGCAACTCATTGCCCGGCTTGTCTTTCACCTTTTTATTGAGCGCCTTTATAGCCTGCTGACGCATCCCGAAACGCTGTGCGATGGAATGTATGGATTCTCCCTCCCCTATCGTCACCCGCTCAACGCCGTCGGGAGCCTCTTCGAGCTTTTCCTCTAAGTATACCTCTTCCCAAGCCTTTATCTCGCCGTCGCGGTTCACGTCGTTGTAGCCCATAAGTTTCTTAACGGGAAGACTAAATTCCTTGGCAATGGCAGCATAGGTGTCGCCCGGTGTAGCCACCACATAGTGCAGCCCCCGGGTGCGACGCACGGGATGACTCGTGACGAGCATCTGATGTATGAACGCCGCTATCTCCTCCGGGTTTCGCCCCTCCTCAGTGTCGTAAGTATAGAGGGAATAACGCTCTATTATTGTGATGAGGCGAGCGGCATAGTTGGGATCAGTGGCATAGCCACATTCACGCAGACCGCGTGCCCACGCCTGATAGTCGGTGACATCTAATGAGAAGAGCTTCTGGTAGCGGGTGCGGCGCAGAAACCGGGAATGGTCGTCGAAACTCTCCTCCGGTGTTTTATAGACGCGAAAACACTCGTTGGGGGCATCGTCGTCACGCAGCATAGTCGAGCCTTTCCATTCCTTATGGCATTTTATTCCGAAGTGGTTGTTGCCCTCCGCAGCGAGGCGGCTGCGTCCGGCTCCACTCTCCAAAAGACCCTGAGCCAAGGTGATGGAAGCAGGGATGCCGTATTGCTCCTGATGCTCCACGGCGAGTTGACAGAAACATTCAATGTATGCCTCGTAAGGATCCGCAGCCTTGCTTGCGGGAGAGCCTCCGAATAAAAAGAGCATACAAGCGATAAAAAATGACCGTTTCATTGTTTTACTATAGAATCCGACCCCAAAGTTACTGAATTATACCCTAAATTCAAAATTCAATGATTGGCGGAGAGGGTTGAATCTTATATTTTCACACTCTAAATCACCGGTTATGAGAGAGTTTAAAGTTACAGCATTAATAAAAGAATGTCAGCCGGACGAATTGCCGGAAGCTGACCGCACACTCATTGAGGCAGCCAAGGAGGCAACACGCCGTTCCTACGCTCCCTATTCCAAATTCAATGTCGGGGCAGCCATACGTATGGCAGACGGCAGCATCGTCACGGGGTCCAACCAGGAGAATGCCGCCTATCCATCGGGTATGTGTGCAGAGCGCACCGCCGCTTTCTATGCCTCTTCCGTCTACCCCGGTATGGCTATGAAAAAGATTGCCATAGCAGCCTGGACAAAGCTCGATCGTCCTGAAGGTCTCCCCTACGAAGAGTATTTTCAGAGTGAACCCATCAGTCCGTGCGGAGGCTGCAGACAATCCCTTATAGAATATGAGGCGTTATACGGTCCTATCGAGGTGATTCTTTATGGCAGGGAGAAGACCTATGTGCTTCCATCGGTGAAATCGTTGCTACCATTGTGTTTTACGGAATTTTAGGTATTTTTTCACTTTAATTTTTTCAGATTATGAAGAAACGTTCCTTCTATTATGGTTTGGCAGCTTTATTGCTGACCATAGTGTGTTCTATCGGTCTTACTTCCTGTGTAGTGGAAGATAGCGATTTCTGGCCTTTCTCCCCGCCGCCGGGATGGGGATCAAATTATTTCTATGACAACCGTCTTGAAGGTTCTTGGGAGCTGAGCCAGGTAAATTCATCCGGCGTATATGACAGTGAGGTGAATTATATGGAATTTTACGGCGGTGGACGCGGTCGCTATTACTATTATTCACATGGCTATCCCGAATCGGAAAAGATGGGATATTTCTGCCAGCGTTCCGGATCTACCACTACCAACTACCAGATAAATATCCAATATGAAAATGGGGAAGCCTCAACCATGGCTTATTGGTTTACTGATAATGAGCGCACACTTTGGCTGCAATGGAGATTGAGCAATGGCCAGGTGATGACGTATCTCTATTCAAGGGTGCCTTATGTGCCCTAAGTGAGAGGAGCATATTGGCTAAGTGGACGATTTTTATTAATTTTGCACAAAAATCAATAAAATCCAACTTAGAATGTCATTAAAATGCGGCATAGTGGGTTTGCCCAATGTGGGCAAATCCACATTATTCAATTGTCTGAGCAACGCAAAGGCTCAGTCGGCTAATTTTCCCTTCTGCACAATCGAGCCGAATGTGGGAATGATTACAGTGCCCGACGAGCGTCTTAACAAACTCGTGGAGATGTGCAACCCTCGAAGCGTAGTGCCAGCCACGGTGGAAATTGTAGATATAGCCGGTCTTGTGAAGGGTGCTTCCAAAGGTGAGGGATTGGGAAATAAGTTCCTTGCCAACATACGTGAAACCGATGCCATACTCCACGTGCTCCGCTGCTTCGACGACGATAACATCACCCATGTAGATGGCTCGGTAGACCCTGTGCGCGACATGGAAATCATCAACTACGAGCTTCAGCTTAAAGACCTTGAGACAGTGGACGCACGTCTTGCCAAGACACTTAAAGCAGCCCAGACGGGAGGTGACAAGACTGCGCGTATGCAGGCTGATGTGCTCCAGGCTTATAAAGAGGCTTTGGAAGCCGGTAAACCTGCACGTAGCGTGAAGTTTGAGACCAAGGATGAACAACGCTTTGCACGTGATCTCTTCCTTCTCACCAACAAGCCGGTGCTCTATGTATGCAATGTAGACGACGCTTCAGCTGTGACAGGCAACAAGTATGTGGAGCAGGTGAAGGAGGCTCTCAAAGATGATGATGCCGGAATTATGATCGTTGCCGCCGCCACAGAGAGCGATATCGCCGAGCTGGAGACAGCTGAGGAGCGTGCGGAATTTCTTGAGGAAATCGGTCTTACGGAGAGTGGGGTGAGCCGCCTTATCAGAGCTGCCTATAACTTGCTCGACCTCCAGACCTACTTCACTGCCGGACCGGACGAAGTGAGGGCGTGGACATTCCTACGCGGCACTAAGGCTCCTCAGGCTGCCGGAATCATCCACACCGATTTTGAGAAGGGCTTCATACGTGCCGAAGTAATCAAATATGACGATTTCGTAAGTCTCGGTTCAGAGAACGCGGTGAAAGAAGCCGGCAAGATGTCGGTGGAGGGTAAGGATTATGTGGTCAAGGATGGCGACATAATGCACTTCCGCTTCAACGTCTGACTTATATACAGATGCTTTTAGATGTAGAGCACCTATATATATATAGTCCCTCTCCGAACCGTCTCCAGAAGCACCTGTAGCCGATTATTAAAGATAGCTAAATTCACACTGCCTCGATTTTTTTCGAGACAGTGTGAATTTTTTTGTATTTTCTTGTCACAAATTCCGAGGTTGTGTGTCATTTATACAGAAAGTCTCTCCAACGCCTCTAACTCTATAAAAGGATAGACGCACCCTTTACGATGGAAACATCTTTAGAGGACGGAAACTTTCACTATTATAAATCTCTTTTATCTAACTGACCACAATGAAAACAACAGAAAGTAATCTTTCGTCATATCTGCTACTTCTCCTCACCGTGTTCACTTCAATGGCAGCAGGAGCTTTTATGATGTTGGCGATAACTCAATATTAACCGACAAACTAAAACACATAACATCATATGAAATCATCAATCTCTTTAGCGCCTCTCAAGGCTCTGCTGTTAGTGATAGCACTCATGGCTATTACCATCGCTCCCGGTTGCATAATAGCAGCCAACAAAAAGAATGAAAAGAAAGTGGAGAAAACCTACTCCATATCGGAGTTTTCAGCCATCTCTGCCTCAGCCGGTATAAAGGTAATCTATACTCAGGGAAAATCTACCGGCATAGCCAAAGTGACTACTACGGAAAGTGGCGAGAAATATCTCGTGGTTGAAGTTAAAAGCGGATGTCTCAAACTCTACTACGATTCCAAGAGGAGGGGTGTGAATATCAATGGCCCTACGGTTGTGACAGTGCAAAGTCCTACACTGAGAGCTGTAGATCTATCATCTGCTGCCAGTCTACAAGCAAACGGAGTCATCAATCAAAGCGCAATGATCGAGTTTAACCTCTCCTCAGCAGCTGATGTCACTGTCAACACTATCAATTGCGATAATCTTCAGGCTGATCTCTCCAGCTCTGCATCACTTTCGGTAAATAATTTCAATGGCACTAATCTTACACTTGTAGGATCGAGTGCATCGTCAGCTTCGTTTGATAAGGTAACATGTAAAAAGGGAACGTGGCTACACACGTCGAGTGCTGCCGGCATGTCGATTAATAGATTTACAGGGGAGGCTTTAAGCGGAGAGGCAAGCAGCGGCTCACGCATTACAGTAGATAATATCAACTGTAAGAATGTTGACGGCGACGCTTCAAGCGGGGCAAGTGTGAATCTGAGCGGTAAATGTACTATGCTAAAGAAAGAAAGCTCCTCAGGAGGAAGTGTCAACACCAAGAACCTTTCGCATAGCGTATTATCGGATAATACCAACTCCTACAACAATGCAGCCCACTACGCAGCTAATGCCAAGGCTGCGCAAGAAGCAGGTCGCAAGGCACGTGAAGAGGCGCAAAAAGCACGCGAAGAGGCTCGTAAGGCTGCCGAGCAAGCCCGTAAAGAGGCTCAGATTGCAAGGGAGCAAGCCTTGAAGCAGGCGCAGATAGCAAGGGAAGAGGCTCAAAAAGCTGCCGAACAAGCCCGTAAAGAGGCTCAGATTGCAAGGGAGCAAGCCACGAAAGAAGCACAGA
>CAMWTL010000065.1 GCA_947177145.1 uncultured Porphyromonadaceae bacterium | reverse complement strand
ATTACTGGAGATAAGTTATATGAAACGTTAGCTAAAGCAAAATTCTTAACAATTCCTTCTGAATGGTATGAGAATAATCCAATTTCTGTACTAGAATCTTTGACACTTGGTACTCCTGTGATAGGAAGTAATATTGGAGGTATCCCAGAATTGGTAAAAAATGGTGTAACTGGATTCTTACATTCTCCTTCTAATATACAGGATTTAATTAATACTTTGTTGAGAAGTAAGGATTTAGATGCCAAATCATATAATGAGATGAGAGAAAATGGATATAAGTTCATACTAAGTAATTGTTCTCAGGAAGTTCATTATGAAAAACTACTTGATATATACAGAAGTGTAATATGAATAGAAAGACATACATACCAAAACCTAAGTATAGTTTAAAAAGAGTATGGCGCAAGTTGTGTATGGTTGTGGCACAGATATCCTTACTACCACCTTACATACGGACGTATTGGTATAAGATGGGAGGGGTGAAAATAAATGGAAAGTGTTTTATCGGTTCCCACGTACAATTCGATGGGATATATCCAAATTTGATAGAGATTGGTAATGGGTGTGTCATAACTTCTGGAACAATCATACTATCACATTTTTACAATACCAAAGATAGATTGGAATGAATACCATTATTGTCAATGCAGTGGATATTGGAAATGGAGCAGTGATTGGTGCCGGTAGTGTCGTTAATCGGGATATTCCTGCTAAAGAAATTTGGGCTGGGAACCCGGCACGGTTTATAAAGAAAATCGAGTAAGATGAAGGTTGCGATAATCGGGACTGTTGGTGTACCCGCTAATTACGGTGGTTTTGAAACGCTTGTAGAGCAATTGGTTCGTCATAATAATAATGATGATCTACAGTATGCTGTGTATTGCAGCCGTAAGTCATATAATGATGAACGGTGGGTATATCATGGAGCGAAAACAGAGTATATTGGTTTGAACGCTAATGGTATTCAAAGTATACCGTATGACATTGTTTCTTTGATCAAGGCATCAAGAAGAAGCGATGTCGTTTTGATTTTAGGTGTATCGGGGTGTGCGTTTCTTCCTATATTCAGACTTTTTTCTAAGAAGAAACTTATTATCAATATTGATGGGTTAGAACACCGACGTGATAAGTGGAATAAGTGGGTCAAGAAGTTTCTTAAGTTCTCTGAGAAGCAAGCTGTGAAATATGGGGATGTTATTGTCACCGATAATAAAGGTATCACTGACTATGTTACTCAGGAGTACGGTAAACCATCTGAGTTGATTGCTTATGGAGGAGACCATGTACTTACCGATATTAATGAAGAGGTAACGAATAAGATCCTAAGGGAATATGGGATTGCGAAAAATGGCTATGCTTTGGCAATATGCCGTATTGAGCCGGAAAATAATGTTCATCTGATATTGGAGGCATTTGAAAAAGCTCATAAGAAAATTGTATTTATTGGTAATTGGCAGAAAAGTGAATTTGGAAGAAATCTTGCTGAACGATATAAGGATTCTAAATACGTCAAGATTACCCCGGCTGTGTATGACTTGAATGTCTTGAATGTGATACGGAGTAATTGTTCTGTTTATCTGCATGGTCATAGTGCCGGTGGCACGAATCCTTCTTTGGTTGAGGCTATGTTCTTCAGAAAACCATTGATTGCCTATGATGTTGTTTATAACCGTGAGTCGACCGAAAACAAAGCTGCCTACTTCAGCACCGTTGATGAATTAGTAAATCTTCTTAATGGATCTGAAGATAATTATGCCAATGGCGATTCTATGTTAGAAATTGCACGTCGTCGCTATACCTGGGAAACTGTCGCACGCCAATACGAATCTCTTTACTAAATATAAATACTTTAAAATATGTACTTAAATCTTACAGACGAACAGCTTCGCTCGATCTGCCGATCACATATTGAAGCTTTGGAGAAATGGGCTCGACTAATTCTCCACTATGTTCTTATTGATAAATTTGGTCCGGATTACATCCATGTTAAAAATCCTGATGATAATTACAAGTTCAAAAAATCTCTTGTAACGAAGTCAGATAATATGATAGCAGAAGAACCGGGACGATTTTCAACTCATTTAGATACTTTGTTTCTTGATGAGTTGATTTATATGCTTTGTCATTCAGAGGTCTATCCTCTTATTTCACCATATATTGGCAATTACTGTCCTAAAGGTGTTGATGCACTTAGGAGTTTTCTCAATTGTCTCATTCCAATACGAAACAAGCTCTCGCATACTAATCCATTTTCTTATCGTGATGCGCAAAGAGCTGTTTGCTATAGTAATGACTTTATTGAGGCTGTTAAATACTATTTTGAGGAAAAAAATATGACAAAAGAATTCAACGTACCAACTATAATAAAGGTTACCGACTCATTTGGTAATGAAGTTATACCGTCGGACAACGAGGAGACTGTAATTTTCAGATTATCTGCTCCATCAACTAAGAATCCTAAAGTCTTATATCTGGGCGATCAGTTCTCGCTTACACTCGAAATTGATCCATCTTTTCAGGAAACGGATTATCATATTGATTGGCATGGGAAGGATGGTGTTGAAGTATTGGAAAATGGAAAAAAAATAAATGTTACGATTAATAATAAACTAATTGGAGAAAATGTAATGATTAGTTGTAATATAATTTCTAACAATGAGTGGCATCGATATGGGAAGTACGACCAGAGTTTCATTCTTGTATTTAAAGCAGTGCCACTCCCAGCCGTTTGAATTCTAATTTAATCTTGTATAGATGCCTATGGACATAAGATGATTAAAATATGTAAAATAGTATATAATTTAGAATTATAGGTCATACTGAAGAGATAAAGAAAAGGAATATAAAGATTTAGGTAGATAGATTATTTAAAAATAATAAATGTAAGGTGAAACGTTTTCTGATTGTGTTAGTATCTTTTTTATTTTTGTATACAGTTGGTTTTGCACAGACTGTGGCTAAGGTTAATCCGGTGAATATTGGGATTTTGCTGATGGAGCAGCCGAGTGTTGCGAAGATGAAGAGTACTTGTGAGTATTATAATCTTTCGGAAGAGATGGAAGAGGAGGGATTTGAGGTTTATTCTTTTCCGGATGGGTCGAAGATTGAGTTTAAGGTAGAGGAGAAGGAAGATAGGAGGTATCCGACGGTCAAAGTAATTACGAAGGAGAAGACTTCTTCGATTTCGAAGAATCTGTCTGATTGTGGATATAGGAAGACTTCTGATGGGTATGTGAAGGGGTCGAAGTTTGAGCATCGCCGAACGAGGTGTAGGGTTTCTGGCAGTTCGAAGAGTGTGCTTACTTTTACTAAAGAGTATAATCCTATCGAGTAGGAATCTTGTCAAGGTCTGGACTTTGCAAATTCCTATAATTCTGCACTCATTCGGATTAATTTTAATAAAAAGCGAGGTCAGGCATCAAGCCTGACCTCTTAGTCCTTTTATAGTGCGGATATTGAGACTAAAATCAATACCGGCACTTTTGTATTGGCAAGATTAGTTCTTTTTACTGTAAAAACCAAATTTTTTAGTAAAAAGTTTTCTAAGCTTTTTTATTCTCGTGAGAAGATTGGGGGATGTGGTTGAGAATGGCTTATTGAGATTTATTATATTTCTTGGTAAGCCTGAGCACTTCTCAAGTATGTGGGCAATTTCAGGATAAGAATTATATTTATCAAGAATCAGCTGTATTTCTCTCATCATTTCAAATTCTCTATTTATAGAAACTTGCTTTAACAAATATCCTACTACTTTAATGCTGCCGTATAGGTTCATATATTCTTCTTGATTTTTTAAATCTGCCGGACCTCGTTTGATTCGCTTGAAGGGTCTGAAATCGAAAAGGACGTTGGCATGTGCGCAGTTATTACGAAGAATCCTAACAATTTCAATGTAATTCTCGAATACTTCCACATACTTAATGGCGAATTTTTCACATATGGTCTGTTTAAGATTATGGTCAATTAGTGAACTGTATAACTTTACGGTTTCACCTAACGTCATAAGTTCTATGGTTTTCCATGCCGGAGCATAACGATCTTCAGGATATTTCCGGTGATGACGTTTTATGGTCGGATTCTTCTTGAATGAATTCGTATATACTATTTTGTCGAAGGCTACGATAAAAGCAGGTTGAATATATAGTGGATTGACAAACCATAATGAATCAGGCTTGTAGGCAATTGAACCTTCATATGTCAAACTGGTCTTGAAATTGACTTCTATTCGTGAAATATATTTAATGAGGATATTACGAAGTTCAAAATCAAAATAGTATAGCCTGACAGCATCTTCGAAATTTGTTCCTTCTTTATATTCGTGTGTTCTATGATTCAGTTCAGGGTATGTGCGTTCAAACGGAAAAAGATAGAATCCAAGCCTGTAATAGCCTATATCTCCCAGAATTTCTTTTGCTTTTGACTCATTATGCACAGTTATGCCTCTACTTTTTAGAAGAGCCAACTGATCATCTATTGAGAGTGCCGATTTATTCATAGTGCAAATTTACAAATTTTTTGGTGATTATGGGGAGAAGCCGTCTTCGATTTCGAAGATTCTTTCGGATTGCGGGTGTAAGAAGACTTCTGACGGGTATGTGAAGGGGTCGAAGTTTGAGCATCGCTGAACGAGGTGCAGGGTTTCGGGTGGCTCGAAGAGTGTGCTTACTTTTACCAAAGAGTATAATTCAATCGAGTAGGGTTAATAACTATCTGTAGCTTAGATAATAAAGTTAAATCGGATGTGCAAAAACGTAGAATCATTTTTTGCACATCCGATTTAACTTTATTGTCTTTTTGAAAGATTGCCTTTGCAGGTGCTTCCCACGCATTAGGAATACGCATATGGAGGTATCAAGAAGATAGCGCGTTCTTTTCATCATTCAAATGATATTGGTTCTCTATAGGTTCTATCGCTACGGATTGCATCTATGATTTCTTCGGCGGTGGCTTCTCCTTTCCAAGCACCGTAGTATTTGTCTAAAAATTGCCTGGTGACGACTTTATCAGACCTTCTCGATTTTTGTGAAAGTGATTGAGACAATAGCGTTATAAGACGAATTTTTTCTTCGTCACTTACGTTTTTTATCAATGGCCATGAGAGGGGAATGTCCTCGATACGGGTGTTAATATTCTGCATAATAAATGTTTTTGCAAATGTAGATATAAATTTGCGTATTTCAAAGAATTGTTTCTGAAAATAATTTAAAATGCAGTTTTCGAAGATCCTTTCGGATTGCGGGTATAGGAAGACTTCTGACGGGTATGTAAAGGGGTCAAAGTTTGAGCATCGACGGACAAGGTGCAGGGTTTCGGGAGGCAATTTTGAGATCGCCTATCCATATTAGGTCTATCACTTTTATTGTCAGGTATTATAGTATTCTTAGGAAATTTCATTATCTTTGCAACTTAAATTTGGATAATTATGAGACACAATGTTGTAATTGGTAGGATATCGGAGCTGATGCGTAGGCTTTTTCCTGAGGCCATGACAATTCTTTATGGTTCTCAGGCCCGTAATACTGCTACCCCGGATTCAGACATCGATCTGCTTATTCTTCTTCCTGACAGTTATCAGGGTTATGAGTTTGTTGACCGGCGTGACGAGATTGTGGATCATCTCTATGACATAGAGATTGACGAGGGTATACCCATCTCACCTCTTGTATTGATAAAAAGTATTTGGGAAAGCCGGAAGACCCCTTTTACTGTAAATGTGATTAACGAGGGTGTTGTGCTATGAAGATAAAACTGGATGACTCTTCAAGGGCAGATCTCGTGGCATATCGTATCGAGCGTTCCCACGAGACCCTCCGTGAGGTGGATTATCTATTGAAAGGTGGCTTCTACAATGCTGCTGTCAGTCGTCTCTACTATGCCTGTTACTATATCGTTGTGGCACTTTTGGTGGCTAATAAACTGGAGTCTCAGACGCACGCTGGCGTAAAGACGATTTTTTCTCTCAATTTTGTCAAGCCTCGTCTTATTGACACTGCCTTGGCAAAGACCTTTTTCAAGCTCTTTGACCTGCGCCATAACAATGATTATGAGGATTATTGCTTCTGTGACCGTCAGACTCTCGAAAAGATTCGTCCTGCAGCCGGACAGTTTATTGATACAGTTGAGGCACTCATAAAGTCAGAATAATGGCTTGACGAAGGAGAAGCCGTCTGCGATTTAGAAGAATCTTTCGGATTGCGGGTATAGGAAGGTTTCTGATGAGTATGTGAAGGGAGCGAAGTTTGAGTATCGACGGAAAGGTGCAGGGTTTCGGGAGGCTCGAAGAGTGTGCTTACTTTTACCAAGGAGTATAATTAGATTGAGTAGGGGTTAGTAAGCCTATCAGATCTTATTCCATAAAGTTAAATCGGATGCGCGAAAACTGATTCTACATTTTCGCGCATCCGATTTAACTTTATGGTGTTTTTGAAAGTAACTACTTGCTGGTACTTCTGGAGACAATTCGAATATCACCTATCCATAAGCTACTCCTGTAGTTAAGTTTAACACTGGTTGCTACGGATTGCATCTATGATTTCTTCAGCGGTGGCTTCCCCTTTCCATGCTCCGTAGTATTTGTCTAAAAATTGCCTGGTGACGGCTTTATCAGATCTTTTCGATCTTTGTGAAAGTGATTGAGCCAATAGCGTGATAAGACGAATTTTTTCTTCGTCACTTACGTTTTTTATCAATGGCCATGAGAGGGGAATGTCCTCGATACGGGTGTTAATATTCTGCATAATAAATGTTTTTGCAAATGTAGATATAAATTTGCGTATTTCAAAGAATTGTTTCTGAAAATAATTTAAAATTGTAGTTGTCTATTGGGAAGCCAAAGATAAACTGTATACTCTATTAGGATAAACTGTTAGGATAGACTGTATTTCTGTAGAGATAGTTCTCTTATCAAGTAATGATGGAGAAAGGTTAAGTGTTGGAAGACTTCTGATAGTTTTGGATTAATCTCTTTGGGGGGTTCGGGTGTTATATTTATGAGCGGCGCAAGGAGCGGCGCGATTATAAAAATTTTATGTTATGAGTGATATATTGAATGAGGAGGAGCGTAAAGAGCTCCCCGATAGTATGTATGGTTTGCCTGAACGCCGTGAGTATCCAATGCCCGACGCAGCCCATGTGAGGGCGGCTGAAGCTTATTTCAGGTATTGTCCTGAGGAACTGAAACCGAGACTCGCACGTGCCATTCTGCGTTTTGCGAATGAGTATGGTGTAGACGTTCAGAGTCCTACAATCCTCTCCTACGCACAGGAGTAAGCATAGATTCTATGCTTAAAATAGGTATAGAAACCTTGGCTTGGGCGTAAGTAGCAAAATCACTCCTCCGAAGAATGAACACCTGTTCATTCTTCGGAGGAGTGATTATTTTGGTCGCATCTTTCTGGAGGAGCTTTCCTAATCGTAATTCTGTTATTCCGAACATCTTTTCTGATCGGAGACTTCTTATTCAGATGTATCATCCTGATTGTCATCCTCCTCGCCTTCGGGTAGGGGGAGGTCTTTCAGCATGTCGATTGCAAAGTCGAGAATCGCGTCCTTTCCTTGGGCGAGTTCCTCTTCTGTTGCATGGACCTCACATCCGGGTGAGGGGTCAATGCCGAACTCGGTACATTCCATCTCGGCGTTCATAAGTGGACACGCAGAGAATCTTACTGACCATCCTATCGGAAGCTCGGAAGAGAAGGGGAGTCCGCCACCGCCGCCGGTGCGTGCGCCCACTACTTTCACCTGTGGCAGCGACTTCATAACCGATGTGAAGTCGTTGGCTGCGGAGAAGCAGGAGCGGTTGGTGAGAAGTACTATCGGCCCGTTCCATTTTACACGTTTCTCGTTTGCCGGCTCATATTCTATCGGATAAGGCTCGGAAAAGGCATCGTGACCCGGACCGGTCTTATGAATCATATATCCTCCGGTAATCTTCTTGTCGATGAAGCGTCCTAAGAAGGTCCCAACGTTGGAGAGCAAGCCACCCCCATTGTTGCGTATGTCGAGAATCAGCCCGCGACTGTTGTAGAGAATTGCAAATATATAGTCAAGGGCGACATCGCTCACCTGCACCGAGAAGGAGGGGAAATACATGTAGGCGATCTCTCCGGGGAGCTGCTTATACATTATGCCACCGGCTGTGAGCCAATCAAACTCAAGGTAGTTCTCCTCCAAAGTGCGGAGGTTGAAATCCTGGGGATAATCTGTCCACCACTTTCTATAGTAGCTGGTGTTGTAGCGCGATGAGAGATTGACGTGGCCGTCTTGAAGCTCGTCGAGCATGGCAGCACAGATGAAGAAGAGCTGGATGGAGTTGGTCTCGGGTGTTATCTGGTCGCGATAATGCTTGCCAATCTCACGCCAATTCAGATCCTTTTCGCGGAAGAAGCAATAGCGTTGGTCAACGATGTCCCAGAGAGCGTCAAAGTTGCCGTAAATATCGTTCTGATAATCAGGTTCGTCGTGGCAGCCGCATAGACCGGAAGCCATAAACGCACCTAATATTATTGAGAGCAGTCTATTTTTCACGTCGGTAGTTATGTTTGTGCTTTAAAGCAATTGTCTTTAAGTATAACCGGCAGGATCAATAAGTGGAATATGTCACCTCTGTGGGGAGTTTGGCACGCCGTTTTTTCAATCCGATGCCACCTGGCACAACGCCAATCACAAATGTATGCGTCATAATCTTGGTGTTAAGGTTACAAGCCCATTGGGTGTAGGCGTTGAAACGGTAACCCACGGTCATAGCGGTGCGTCCGAAGTCGAGGGTGGCTGAAAGAAGGTTGTCGATCCTGAAATTGTTGCCCCACCATCCGGCATGGACCAATCCTTTATGGTTGCCTAAATATATCTCATAATAGGTTTCGCCATATTCCGGGGAGAAGAATACACTCAGCGAGGGGAGCGAAACCTCATCACGCAGGAGTATGGGCAGCCTGCCAATCTTGATCGGGCGACTTAACGATGCACGTGCAGCTAAATTAAAATCGGCAATTGCCTCCACGGGATTGTTGCCGTTGCGCAGAAGGTAGTAGGCACCACCTTGTACCCCGACCGTGCCGCCGAGAGTGAACTGAAAATCCGACGGAAGATGACGTCGCCACGACATTCCCCAGTTGAACGAGCCTTGTAGCCCAATCATACTTGCCGTCTGTGCCGGGTTGAGAAGACTGGAGAAATAGAAGCCGGCGTCAAAGTGCATTATCGCCTTCTCCGGGGCAAAAGGCATTGCCTTGCTCCAAGAGCCGGATGCGCCGTAGGTCTTACCCGTGTAATGGAGAGGGGAGAGGTATGTAGCCAATACATTGCGCCTTCCTATCTCTATCGAATACGTGCCGGTGACAGGTCTTGACTCGCCCTGGGTGTCGGTATCCTCTGCAAAAGCATCTGCGGGCAACGCTGTCGCCAATGCTATGGCGATTCCGGCTGTGTATTTAAAAACTTTGTTCATATTTCTCGTTTCTCGGAGCTATAGTCTTGTATTCTGTTGTCAATTGTCGCTATCGGCATCATCCCCGGCAGTGTCTAAAGAGAAAAGATCTCCCTGCACCACCTTCGGATTGTTGCTATCTTCCTCTTGGGGGTCTTCGTCGGCAATGGAGTCGTCCGGCTCCGGTTCGGGTTCCGGCTCCGGTGGGAAACGCAGCGGTTCAAGCTCAACCACCGAGTCTATATTGAAGGTGGAGATACGTTTTCCTTTTGCCTTGAAACTCTTCACCCCTATAAACTCCTCGGCGTCTATTTCCAAGGCAGGACGCACAGCATCATTGCCTCCGAATGTCACCTCAAGGCGCGGATAGTATGTGTCGGTCAAGACTATGATACTCGACGCTGCATCGGTGCCTACAAATCTCTGGGGCTTTGCCGACGGCTCAAAGGTGAAGCGCTTCAGATATGGGAAACCAAGGGTAACATCATTGAGAGCAAGTGTCCATACCTTATGGGGATCGAATTTCTCGATACGCAGAATGTTGTCGTCATAGTGATTGGCATCTGAATAGGATGAGGTGAAGAATTCACCGGTCTTGGTGATTATGAGCACCTGATCCTCTCCTTGGAATATGCCCAAGCTTTCACCCCTTCCGTCGTAGTTGAGGCGTAGCACGTCGCGGTCGAACCAGACTTCACGTCCACCGAGAGTGCTGGAACCTTTCTCCACGAGGCGCACATCGTCAATCTGGTATTTGGTGACAAGGTTGCCTAAGGATTCCTTGCCCTTGATGTCAAGGTCGGCGAAATTCACAATCACCTCCTTTACACGTGGGCGACGTCCTGTCTCGTTAGGTTCGTCTTTAAGCATCACTTTCACAATCTCTGCCTCGCCGTTAGGATTACATGTGAGCCATTCCACACGTGAGCCGGGGAGTCCTTTGGTGATGTTGTATTCCTTCTCGCGTGTGAGCCCGGTGATGAAGAAACGTTTCTTATAGTAATAGGCATCTTTGGGACCGTTGCGGTATATCACATTGTAGACGGTGCGTTTGTCGCCTTTCTTGAAGAGTCCGATATGTATAATCTTCTTCCCGACATAGAGCTTATCCTGCACCTTCACTAATTTGTAGGTGCCATCTTTATATATGAGCAGTATGTCGTCGATGTCGGAACAGGTGAAGAGAAATTCGTTGTCCTTAAGAGCTGTGCCCAAGAAGCCTCCGGCTTTGTCGAAATAGAGACGCTTGTTGGCTTCAGCCACTTTGGCTGCCTCGATGGAGTCGAATCCGCGCAGGGCGGTGCGGCGCGGGAAAGCCTCGCCATATTTCTCCTTGAGATGCTTATACCACGCTGTCGTGTATTCGACCATATGATCGAGGTCAAACTGCAGACGGTCAATATCCTTCTGAAGATTGGCAATGCGCTCGTTTGCCTTTTCGGAATTGAATTTGAGTATACGTGCCATCTTTATCTCCCAGAGACGCACGAGGTCATCGCGTGTCACTTCCCGGAAGAAATCTTTTTTAAATGGATCGAGGCGGCTGTCGACGTGGGCTATCGCGGCATCCATATCGCGGGCTTCCTCCACCTCCTTGTCCTTATAGATACGCTCCTCTATGAAGATCTTCTCCAGAGAGCAGTAGAGGCGAGTCTCGTGGGTCTCTGCAAGTTTTATCTCCAATTCCTTGCGGAGGAGGCTTTGGGTATGCTCCACGGAGAAGCGCAACAGTTCACTCACCGACATAAAGCGCGGCTTGCGGTCTACAATCACACAGCAGTTGGGTGAAATGCTCACCTCACAGTCGGTGAAGGCATAGAGAGCGTCGATGGCTTTGTCGGAAGATGTGCCGGGTATGAGGTGTACCAATATCTCGGCTGTAGCAGAGGTATTGTCGTCTACCTTCCTTATTTTAATCTTCCCTTTCTCCATGGCTGAGAGAATGGAGGCAATCAGAGTGGTGGTGGTTTTCCCGTATGGCAGCTCTGTGATGGCTAAGGTCTTATTGTCGATCTTTTCGATTTTGGCTCTCACTTTCACGCTTCCGCCACGGGCACCGTCGTTGTATCTGGATGCGTCGAGCAGACCGCCCGTCTGGAAATCGGGTATGAGTTTCACTTCCTCTCCTTTGAGAGCTGCTATGGCTGCGTCGCAGATTTCGTTGAAGTTATGGGGAAGTATCTTGGAAGACAGACCTACAGCGATACCCTCCACACCCTGGGCGAGAAGGAGGGGGAATTTTACGGGGAGAGTGACAGGCTCCTTCTTACGTCCGTCGTAAGAGGGGGTCCATTCGGTTATCTTAGGGCTGAAAACGGTTTCGAGGGCAAATTCGGAGAGACGTGCCTCTATATAACGCGGAGCAGCCGCCGAGTCGCCGGTGAGTATGTTGCCCCAGTTTCCCTGGGTGTCAATCAGCAATTCCTTCTGGCCGAGCTGCACGAGTGCATCTCCGATCGAGGCATCTCCGTGAGGGTGATATTGCATAGTATTACCCACGATGTTGGCTACCTTGTTGAAGCGTCCGTCATCAAGGGTCTGCATTGAATGAAGAATGCGTCGTTGCACAGGTTTAAGACCATCCTCGATGTGGGGGACGGCACGTTCAAGAATCACATAGCTGGCATATTCAAGATACCAGTCGCGGAACATTCCGGAGAGCACAGTACGTTTGCCAATCGGTTCTTTATCGTTTTCGTTGATGTCAATTTCTTCGGCCATTGTCTGAAAAAAGTGGAATTTTGTGTAAAGTTAAGAAAAAAAAGCCTTAAATGCAAATTATTCGTCTTTGTCGGGGGAGTTTTGCCCGTGTGTTTGCAGCATCTCCTCAATTGCCGTAAGAGTTGTGTCTTTCAGCAATATAGTTTTTTGTGGAGTGAGTAAATAAAGGGTAGGAGAGGTGAGGAAGATGTAGGTTTCATCGTCTTGTATGGGGTCTAACGCATAGCCTACCGTCCAGTCTTCGGGTAATTGAGAATTTGTCTCCTCCCAACGCTCACGATCATCTTCCGCGTAAATTGCCACCACTTCTGCCTTGTCGGGAATGGCAGTCTGCTTAAGCTGTGCTATAGTTTGCATACAGTGGTCGCAATCAGGGTCATAAAAAAACAGAAGAATCGGTTTGGAGGAGTTGAAGCCGAGAAGATTGCAGCGTTTGCCGGAGCGTGTCAGGAAATTAAAATCGGATGCGGTGGTGCCGGGACGGTTTTTTGCCGCTATCTCTATTCTATATGTGGCTCTCAATCGGTCTGCCTCATTAAGAATACCGGCGTCTATGGCTCTGCGCAGCACATTGCAGAACTTATCTTCGTCATATTGGTCTGATTCCGGATTCCCTACGGTCTCTTCAGCAAGACGTAATTCTTCTGTGGTAATATGCTTTTCATCGGAGTTATCAAAAGGAGGTTGGCTGTTAGACGCATAGATATAGAAGGGGGAGAAAAAAGCTATTACGATAAGGAAAGAGAATAGACTTTTAGGAGTGTAGCTTAACGTTGTTGTTTTCATAATTTCGAGAGTTGGAACGACAATAAACCGGGCTGAAACATCACATTGATTTTCAGCCCGGCGATGTGCGCACGAAGGGACTCGAACCCCCACGTCGTTAGACACCAGATCCTAAGTCTGGCGCGGCTACCATTACGCCACGTGCGCTT
>CAMWTL010000064.1 GCA_947177145.1 uncultured Porphyromonadaceae bacterium | reverse complement strand
AAGTGTAGAGGGAAGCTCTTCGCACACGATGGCACCGACGTGGGCACTTGCCACGACCGGAATATATTTGTGGCCGTCGTTAGTAACGCCTTTCACGGCTACGAATAGCCCATCTTTCTCCGCTTTGCGTGAGTCGCTTTCGAGAGAGGTTATATTTTTATCGGTTTCGCCTATGATTCCTACTATGTCGAGGTCTTTCAGAAGGCTTGAGAGTTTAGCAGTCATATGTATTTAGAGAAATCAGATTATACTTTTAGATTGAGGGTTATCTTGCCGCCCGGACGAGCTGCCGCCCCTTTGGGGAGCGACTGCCACACTACGCGCCCTGTGCCCTTCAGCTGGACAATGAGACCGCGCCGTTCGAGAATCTTCACAGCCGTGGGAGCATCGTAGCCTATTACATTGGGCACAATGTCGAGATATGCACTATCGCTTTCAGCCACAGCCTTTGCCTTACGGGCTCCGGTGATTCCAAGCGATGAGATGAGCTTACTCGGGTCATATTTCTCAGAAGCACAGAGCACGGGCTGAGAAGCCACACGGTTGGCGGTGAAGGTAGAGGAATTGTTGAGCATGCCACGTGCGAACATCTTCACTGCCATATTCTTCACTATCTGACCCGATGTGCGGTTGGCGCTGGTGCCGGCAGGACCGAGCACGAGAGCCATACAGGAGTAGCGGGGTTTGTCGTAGGGGAAGAATCCTGCGAAGGCATAGCGGCGTTTCGAGAGGTTGTAAGAACCCTTCTCAACCGGATAAGCGGTGCCTGTCTTACCCACCACCTCCACACGGTCGTCGCGGACTCCACGTGCGGTGCCGTGTTCGCCCCAGACCACATCGCGCAGACACATCTTGACTTTCTTGGCAGTTTCTTCGGAGCAAATGCGGTCGCGGATATAGTCGATCGGAAGCACGGAGTCCCGTCCCTCTTCGTTTATCAGTGAGCTGACCAGGTGTGGACGCACATATCTGCCACCGTTGGCAATGGCATTGTAGACGGAGAGGGTATAGATGGGTGGAATCTCAGTGTTGTAGCCGTAAGCCTGACGGGCAAGGTCGAGATGGCGTGAAGTCATGGTGATATTATTGCCGCGAGAGTCTTTCGGAAGGAGCTTACGGATTCGGGGAGTACATTCACCTGCAATTCCGGAATGCATCTTTTCGAAGAATCCGATTGATTCAAGGCGCTCGTGGAAAGCAGCCGGATTCTTTTCGTAACCACGGAAGATCACACGTGCAATGCCGGTGTTCGATGACATCTCAATCACCTGTTTCATATTCTTCACCGAGGGAGCGTGGGGGTCGGTGGTACGCTGGAAGGGACTGCAGTCGATTGTCTCATAGACACTGTGGACAAGACCGTCTTCAAAGGCGATCATCAGCGATATGGGCTTCATTACGGAACCCGGCTCGAAAGGCAGCACCGCACGGTTGAGTGCCTCTCCATAAGTGCCGTCTTTGAGAAGCTCGATATTGGATATGGCTTTGATTTCTCCGGTGGCTACCTCCATAAGGATGGCAGTGCCCCATTCCGCTCCTGATTCGGCGCAGATATTGTAAAGCTCCTCTTCAAGCATATCCTGAAGGTCAATGTCGATTGTGGTGTGAATATCGAATCCTCTCACCGGTGCCTGTGCCACCCAGTTGGTGATTCCGGAGGTAAGTGCCACTTTCTTCGACAGTCCGGGGATGCCGTATAGTAGAGTATCAAGGTCTTTCTCAAGACCGGAATAACCGTGAAATTCTCCGGTAGACTGATGCTCGTTGACACGTCCGATGCTTCGGTAAGCCATTTTCCCATAGGGGTATATACGGACATTCTTCTCCTCCTTATAGACGGGTATGCGGTAGCCCGAACCTTTGAAGTCTTTAAGATATGGGAAGTTGCGAATCATATTGAAGTCTTCGAGAGTCTTCTTCGCAGCCAGGCGCAGGGCACGTGGACGCTTATCGGGATCTTTCTCAAACTCTTTTTTAAGACGTGTGTGCCAGGAATACTTCTTGAAGGTGTCTCGGTGCTGGTTAAGGTTCTTTACTCTTGGGAAATAGTAGTCGAGTGAGTCGGCGAGGCTGTCGATTTTTGCCCAGGGCACATTGGCTTCTTTCATCACCTTGTTGTGACGCAGGTCGAGCTTGATATCGTATACCTTGAGGTTACAGGCAAGAATATTTCCGTTGGAGGCGAGGATATTGCCACGTTCAGGGGCGATTACGGTGGTGCGTGAGAGTTCCTTATGTGCCCGCTCATTCCACGCAGCGGCATCAACTATTGTGGTCTGGAAAAGTTTCCAGACGATTCCTATGGAGAATAGGATAAAGGCCAAAATAATGAGGCCGTATCTGAAAAGTATATGGTTCTTGTTGTTTTGTTTCATTATGGAGGGAGATAAGCGTGTTTTTTAGTCAGTCTTTGTCGAGCTGAAGTTCAAAAGGGGGTTGCTCCTGAAATTCGAGACCGAGACCGTTCTCCTCAACGAGACGGCGCATTTCGGTTTCGCGGATAAGCGACATATAAGCAGCTTTCTCTTGCAGTTTGGAGCTTTCGGCAATCTGAAGCTCTGCGGTTAGCTTCTTGATTTCTTCCATCTTGGTCTTTGTCTTGTAGCGCAAGCCCATAAGAGCCAGCATAGTCACGACAAAGATCATAAGGAGCCAGGCATTTTTCTTGAAGAACTCCACAGAGAGGGAGCGACCGTATCTCACATCGGAGATCCAGGTGGGACTGCCGGGCGTCTTGACCTTGATGTGTTTCTTATTTTTCTTTTTTCTTCTATTGTTACTCATTTTCGGGAGAGTCTGTGGGTAAATTGTTGGATTACTGTAGAAAATAGGTCAGGGATTAGGCAAAATCAATTATTAGGCAGCAGTTGTGCCACACGAAGCTTGGCACTTCGGGAGCGGGGATTACGTTCTATCTCCTCCTGTGAGGGTTCTATAGGGCGACGTGTGATGAGTTGCCAGGGGGTAGAGACTTTTCCGAAGAAGTCTTTCACCTCCACACCTTCGACATTTCCGGTCTTCATAAAATTCTTTACGATGCGGTCTTCTACGGAATGGTAGGTGAGCACGGCGAGGCGTCCGCCGGGACGCAACACTTTAAGGGTGGAAAGCAGAAATTGGCGGAGTGCGCCCATCTCATCATTCGTTATGATGCGGAGTGTCTGAAACACCTGTGCCAATTCCTTCTTCTCCTGACGTGGGTCGAGAGTGGGTCTCACCGCGTCAGCAAGTTGGAAAGTAGTTTCAATTGGCTTTCCCTCGCGGGCTTTTATAATGGCTTTTGCCACATTGCCGGGACGTTTGAGATCGGCATATGTAGATAGAGCTGCCTTAAGTTCCGGCTCCGGTATTTCAGCGATGATTGCAGCTGCGGAACGTTCGGCATAGCGGTTCATCCTCATGTCGAGGGGAGCGTCGGTACGGAAGGAGAAGCCTCTTTCAGGATCGTCGAAGTGATGGAAACTTACGCCAAGGTCGGCGAGTATGCCGTCTACCTTGTCGATTTTATGGAAACGGAGAAAATTTTCAAGATACTTGAAGTTGGAGTGTACGAAGGTAAATCGCGGGTCGTCAATGCGGTTTTGGAAAGCGTCCATATCACGGTCGAAAGATAAGATCCGACCCTTTTGCGATAGGACATCCAAGATGGCACGAGAATGACCACCGCCACCGAAAGTGGCGTCAACATAGATTCCGTCGGGACGTATTTCCAACAATTTCAAGGTCTCCGGCAGCAGAGCCGGTATATGATAGGGGAATTCCTCCATTAGTTTAATCAACTTCAATTGATATTACTTTCTGAATTAGAATGTAAAGTTAGTTAAAAATCCAAATAGAAAGCGAAAAAAACACTACGATTTTGAGGAATTTTAACAAATCATCATTAAAAATGGTATTTCCGGAACGTGCAACGCGGCTGAAAAAGTAGTATTAGATGTGGCGACGTGTACGTTGCAATCATTTGTCGGACGGTATTGGAACGGGCTAAGTCAGTCGGTATTATACGGAAAAATCAATAAAAAAACTGCATATTATAGGCGGTAGGTGCAAAAATATATTTTAAAACCGTTATACAGATGAGGCCACGGGCATCATAGCTATTGTGATGTCTGTAGACCCCATCGCCATAGGTATCCATATAGCGTAAGGAAAAGCTGATTACACAGATTCTGATAACAAACTATAATAACTTTTTAAATGAAACTTTTACAGTCATGACAAACTCAGGTAAAAAACCTCTTATTGGTAATGGCACGGCTGCGGCAATCATCCCGTTCGTGCTGATCACTTGCTGCTTTGCATTGTGGGGCTTTGCCAACGACATCACTAACCCGATGGTGAAGGCATTTTCCAAGATTTTCCGTATGAGTGTCACAGAGGGTGCGCTTGTGCAGGTGGCGTTCTACGGCGGTTATTTCGCTATGGCTTTCCCGGCGGCTATCTTCATTAAGAAATATTCGTATAAGGCGGGTGTGCTGATGGGATTAGGACTATATGCCATTGGGGCTTTCTTATTCTTCCCGGCAAAGCTCACGGGTAATTATTACCCTTTCCTTATTGCCTACTTCATTCTTACTTGCGGTCTCTCTTTCTTAGAGACAAGTTGTAACCCGTATATCCTTTCAATGGGCCCGGAAGATAGTGCGACACGCCGTCTTAATCTTGCTCAGGCGTTTAATCCCGTTGGCTCATTGTTGGGTATGTATGTGGCGATGAATTTTATTCAGAATCGTCTCCACCCGCTCGACACAGAAGGACGTGCTCTTTTAAATAACGAGGAATTTGCCGCTGTGCGTGATTATGACCTTTCGGTGCTGATTGGTCCATATCTCGTGATCGGTACCGTCATAGCCCTGATGTTCTTAGTGATTAAGTTTACAAAGATGCCCGGTAACAACGACAAGGATACCCGGATAGATTTCTTGGCTACTCTGCGTCGTATTTTCCGTATCCCAAAGTATAGGGAGGGAGTAGTGGCGCAGTTCTTCTATGTGGGAGCGCAGATTATGTGCTGGACATTCATCATACAGTACGGTACCCGAGTGTTTATGGCGGAAGGTATGGCAGAGCAGGAAGCTGAGGTACTCTCGCAGAAATATAATATCATTGCCATGGCTTTCTTCTGTGTAAGCCGTTTTATCTGCACTTTCCTTCTCCGTTATCTTAATCCCGGAGTGCTCCTCCGGGCACTTGCTATAGGTGCAGCCATATTCACTGTGGGCGTTATATGTTTCCAAGATATATTAGGTATGTATTGCCTTGTGGCTGTATCGGCATGTATGTCGCTTATGTTCCCGACCATTTACGGTATTGCCTTAAACGGTATGGGAGATGATGCTAAGTTCGGTGCTGCCGGACTCATCATGGCTATCCTTGGCGGCTCGGTACTTCCCCCGCTTCAAGCAACGATAATAGATCTTGGGCAGGTAGCCGGTTTCCCTGCTGTCAATCTATCCTTCATTCTGCCACTCATATGCTTTGTTGTAGTAGGAATCTACGGTCAGCGTACAGCCCGGCTTAAATAGAGGGTTAACGGAAGAGGAATTATAAAAAATTAGTCCGATACTCTGTGTCGGGCTAATTTTTTTATAATGATTGTTTGTATAATTCATAAATTTTAGTTAATTTTGCAAAAATAAGCAGTAACAACAATCTAATCTTCTTTCTCAACGAGTATGTAGGCGGATCAAGATTTGTCGGAATGCCGGATGAACTTAAATTAAATTGCATCATGAACATAGGATTTGACGGAATGTATGCCACTAACGGCTCAACAGCTAATGAACGGTATTTTCGTTTTGTGGTCGAAGCTCTTGCTACGGATTATCCGGAGCATAAATGGTATGTCTATACACCAAAGTTGACAAAGAAAACACGTCTGGATCTTATCGACGAGCTTCATAATGTGGAATACCGTTTGCCTGCCGCTTCCGGTTTCCAAGGCTCTTTGTGGCGGGCTTTTGGCATTACGAATTGTCTTCAGCCTGATAAGGTTGACCTCTATCATGGACTGCACGGTGTGCTTCCCTTGAACATCGCTTCGGCGCACGTGCCGACTGTGGTTACAATCCATGAACCGGATTTTGAAGTTGATTCTAAGGATATGTCGTGGTGGCGTCGTACATTGGCTCTACATCGTGTCGGGGCTGCCGTAAGAGCTGCTACGAGGGTAATTGCCTTTAGCGAGGATACGAAGATGCAGCTGAATGAGCGATTTGATATTGATCCTGCAAAGGTGGAGCTTATCGATACTGTGGAGAATGTCTCCGATCAGCTTATGAAAGTCTATCATAAGGCTATTGAGGTTTTCAACCAGCAGAATAGATAAATTTAAACTGATATATAATTTGCCACTTAAAATATTAGGGTGGTATACAGTAAGATAGCGTCTCACATCCGATTTGGTGCGATGTGAGACGCTATCTTACTGCTTCTATATGAGTTTTGGATTAATTTCCAAGTTTGTCAGCCAAATCGGATAGTTTATCCGCGCCGTCATGTAAAAGATCAGCAGTTTTGGCTTTAAGTTGGTCAAATAGACCTGATGCTTTCTCTTTGGCTGCCTCAGTGGCGTCAGCAGCCTGTGCCTTAAGGGCAGCTGCCTTATCCATAGCCTGTTCTTTAAGCTGGGCAGCCTTATCAGCCGCCTGGTCTTTGAGCTGAGCAGCTTTGTCAGCAGCTTGGTCTTTTAATGTGGCTAACTTCTCGGCAGCCTGTGCCTTGAAATCGTCTGCATCCTGCTCTACCTGAGCCTGGGTTTCAGCAGATTGCTGTTTGAGATTTTCCATTTCGTCCTGTGCCGCTACCTTTGCGTCGGCGAGACTTGCTTTTGCAGCGTTGAGAGCTTCGTTCTGATAGTTTATATCCATAATTTGTTTATATTTATAATTTTGAGTTATTCTTTGTTTATCTTATCTACCTTTAAAACGTTATGGCTCTGCTTTTGGTTCACTTCGCTTTTATCCTTATATCGTGTTATGGAATGACATCATTGAGCAGATAAAAGTGTTATACTACAGCTACCGGAAGGGGAGAAAAATAAAACAGGCACTTCCCCAAAAGAAGTGCCTGCAGAATATAAAGAGATTTGAAAAAGATTATTCTTTATATTTCTTGAAGATGATAGACGCGTTGTGACCACCGAATCCGAATGTGTTGGAAAGAGCGGTATTTATGTCTTTCTTCTGAGCCTCATTGAAAGTGAAATTTAGATCGTAGTCAACCTCCGGATCATTGTCACCCTCCACATGGTTAATTGTAGGAGGAATGATGCCGTCAGTAATCGCTTTGACGCTGAAGAGTGCCTCAAGCGCACCGGCAGCTCCGAGGAGATGACCTGTCATAGATTTTGTTGAACTGAGGTTCATCTTATAGGCGTGATCTCCAAATACTTTCTTTATGGCTTTAACCTCAGAGAGGTCACCGACAGGAGTAGATGTGCCGTGAAGATTTATGTAATCCAAATCTTCAGGTTTCATACCGGCGTCTTTGAGTGCGTTCTCCATCACGAGCTGTGCACCGAGTCCTTCCGGATGGGAAGCTGTGATGTGGTATGCGTCGCCACTCATTCCGCCACCTGCCACTTCCGCGTAGATGTGTGCGCCACGTGCTTTTGCATGCTCAAGTTCCTCAAGCACTATGGCAGCGGCACCTTCACCCACTACGAAACCGTCACGAGAGCCGGAGAAGGGGCGGGATGCACCCTTGGGATCATCGTTACGGGTAGAGAGAGCCTTCATCGAATTGAATCCCCCAATGCCAGCCGGGAAAACGGCAGCCTCAGCGCCACCGGCTACAATAGCGTCGGCTTGACCAAGACGTATGATGTTGAAAGCATCGATAAGAGCATTGGTGGATGAAGCACAGGCAGAGACTGTGCCGTAGTTTGGACCATGGAAGCCATGATCGATGGAAATGTGTCCGGCAGCGATGTCGGCAATCATCTTAGGAATGAAGAAAGGGTTGTATTTGGGACCCTGCTCGGCACCGTTGATTGCGTAGTATCCGGCCTCCTCTTCGAAGGTATGGAGACCACCGATGCCGGCGGCAAAAATCACTCCTATGCGGTTTTTATCAACATTCTCATTCTCAAGGTCGGCATCCTCGATAGCCTCTTTGGCTGCCACAAGGGCATACATAGCATAGAGGTCGAGCTGACGCGCCTTCTTACGGTCGAAATGCTCGGCCGGATTGAAGTCTTTAACCTCGCACGCAAATTGCGTCTTGAATTTCGACGCATCGAAATGCGTGATCGGTCCCGCTCCGCTGACGCCGTTGAGAGCATTCTTCCATGCTGTCTCGACATCATTGCCTATAGGAGTGAGCGCACCGAGTCCGGTTACTACAACTCTTTTTAATTCCATATCGCGATAAACGTGGGATTGGGTTTCTGATTAGTTCTGGTGAGCCTCGATGTAAGAGATAGCGTCGCCTACAGTTGTGATCTTCTCAGCATCCTCATCAGGAATTGTGATGCCGAATTCCTTCTCGAACTCCATGATGAGCTCTACAGTGTCGAGTGAATCTGCACCGAGATCTTTGCTGAACTCAGCAGCCGGTGTAACCTCGTTTTCGTCAACAGTCAGTTTGTCAACGATGATAGCCTTAACTCTTGAAGCTATATCTGCCATAACTTTTGATAATTTGTGTTGATTAAATAAAAGAATTTACGTATTTTCAGGCTGCAAAGTAAAGGAAAAAAATCCATATACGGAAATATTTCAGCGATTTTTGCACGAAAAAGTTGTTTTTGTGCAAAAATCGCTGAAATATTACTCTGAAATGTCGGTTTCAGACTCTAATTTATACTGATGTCCGAATCCGGTGTTTATTCTACTGTCCAGGTTTCAGATGTGCGGAGAATCATATCGCGTAGGGAGGTGAAGCCTTTCTTTGCCTTTACCTCTGACACCTGTGCCTCAACATCCGCCTCATAGGAGGGAGCCTCAACATCGCGTATCACACCTAAAGCAAGCGGAAGGTCGTGCCCGTCCATAAGGGCAAGCTGGCGGTGCAGTATGTCGTCTTCGGTGTGAGCGTCATGCACGAGCACGTCGTCGATGGTGTAGCCATCTTCTCCTATGGTCACAGCCTTGAGTTTGAATCCGTCGCGCACAAGTCCCTTCTCATTGTCCTTGCCGAAGAGCATCTTCTCCCCTTGGCGCAGAGTGATGGTGCGCTCCGCACGTACAGCTTTGTCGGAAAGCCATGTGTGGATGCCGTGGTTGAAGATCACACAGTTCTGGAGCACCTCTACCACAGCTGTGCCTTTATGGCGTGCAGCTGCTACCATAATCTCGCGTGTGGTGTCGAGAGTAATGTCGAAGCCACGGGCAAAGAATTTTCCACGTGCGCCGAACACTAACTCTGCGGGTATGAAGGGATCCTCGGTAGTGCCATAAGGTGATGACTTCGACACGAAGCCACGGTCAGATGTGGGGGAATATTGTCCTTTGGTAAGACCGTAAATCTTATTATTGAAGAGAAGTATGTTGATGTCGATGTTACGGCGCAGGGCGTGGATGAAATGGTTGCCTCCGATTGCGAGACCGTCGCCGTCACCTGAAATCTGCCATACGGTAAGGTCGGGACGGGCGGTCTTGACGCCGGTGGCGATTGCGGCTGCACGTCCGTGGATGGTGTGCATGCCGTAGGTGTTCATGTAATAGGGGAGGCGCGAGGAGCATCCTATACCCGAAATTACAGCAGTGTCTTTAGGAGCCACTCCCACTTCGGCCATAGCCTTGTGGAGCACATTGAGGATAGCGTGGTCGCCGCATCCCGGGCACCAGCGTGCTGTCTGCTCATTCTTGAAATCGCCGGCGGCGAAAGTCGGTTGCTTTATATCTTCCATAAGGTTATGCTTCAGCTATAAGGTTATTAACTCCGTCTACAATCTCTTTGACGAGGAAGGGCTGTCCCTCAATCTTGTTAATACGCAGAATCTCCTTGCCCGGCATGTGCATCTGGAGATAGTCGGCAAACATACCGGTGTTAAGCTCTGCCACGATGATGCGGTCATACTTGCCCAGAAGTTCAAGGGCATTCTTGGGCAGCGGATTAATGTAGCGGAAATGTGCGAGTGCCACGGGTGTGCCCGCTTTGTTAAGCTCTGTGGCAGCGGTGAGGATGTGTCCGTATGTGCCACCCCAGCCTACGAGGATAGTCTTAGCTTCAGGATTACCCTGTATCTCAAGTTCGGGAATGTCGTTGGCGATACGTGCCACTTTCTCGCGACGCACTTTCACCATTCTCTCATGGTTGGGACCATCTGTTGAGATAACGGATGTGTTGAAGTCTTTCTCCAAGCCACCAACACGGTGCATACCTTTCTCTGTACCGGGAATAGCCCAATAGCGTGCATATGTCTCGGCATCGCGGTCGAAGGGTTTCCAGCCGTTTTCGAGCTGCTCAGCGGTCACGAAGTTGGGCTTGATAATCGGGAAATCGTTTTCTTCAGGAATCCTGAACGCTGATGAACCGTTGGCAATGAAGGCATCGGTTAGAAGCACTACAGGAGTCATATGCTCGATGGCGATACGGGCAGCCTCAAAGGCCATTGTGAAGCAATCTGTGGGGCTGGCGGCTGCCAATACACAGAGTGGGCTTTCACCGTTACGTCCGTATAGAGCCTGCATAAGGTCAGTTTGCTCAGTCTTGGTGGGCAGACCGGTAGAAGGACCTCCGCGTTGCACGTCGATCACTACAAGGGGTAACTCAGCCATAACTGCAAGGCCAATACCCTCACTCTTCAGAGCAAGACCGGGACCGGAAGTGGTGGTCACTGCAAGATGTCCGGCATATGAGGCACCGATAGCGGAGCATACACCTGCGATTTCATCTTCCATCTGGCAGGCTTTCACGCCAAGGTCTTTGCGCTTTGCGAGTTCGTGGAGAATGTCGGTGGCAGGAGTGATAGGATAAGAGCCGAGGAAAAGTGGACGACCACTCTTCTCAGAAGCCATGATAAGGCCCCATGCGGTAGCTGTGTTTCCGTTTACGTCGGTATATACACCCGGAGATGCAACTTCTGTCTCAATGCGGTAAGTAGGCATTGAAGCGTGGGTGTTATGACCGTAGTCCCAACCTGCATGTATCACTTTCTCATTGGCTTCATAAATGGCAGGTTTCTTTGCAAACTTAGCCTGTAGCTTGGCAAGTACCTTGTCAACAGGACGGTCAAGGAGCCAGCAGATAAGACCGAGCGCAAGCATATTCTTGCATTTCATTATGCCCTTCTGGTCCATGCCGGAGTCGGCAAGTGTATGCTTAAGAAGGGTTGTCATAGGCACAAGCATGATACGTGCCGGATCTATGCCAAGTTCCGTGATAGGGTCGTCGGTAGCGTACAGAGCTTTCTTTAGGTTTGCGGGGGTGAATGAATCACCGTCGCATATTATGATGCCGTCGGGCTTCAGATATTTAAGGTTTGTCTTGAGAGCGGCAGGATTCATTGCGACGAGCACATCGGCACGGTCACCGGGTGTATGTACGTCTTTACCTACGCTTACCTGATAGCCGGACACACCGCTAAGAGAGCCTTGCGGAGCGCGGATTTCGGCAGGATAATCAGGGAAAGTGGAGATTTGGTTGCCTTCGCCGGCTGACACATTAGAGAATATGTTGCCTGCCAGCTGCATGCCGTCGCCGGAGTCGCCGGAGAATCGCACCACAACTTTGTCGAGTGTTTTGACATTAGTAGACTGTAGCATGATGTCATTGGTTTTAACGTGGATGACGGTTAGTCATTCAGAGGATATGAAAAATTGCCACAAAGTTAATAAAAACTTTAGCAGAGACAAAAAAATAATCAATCATTTTGAAAATAGTCCATAATATAATTTCCATCCTTCCTAAATTAGTTAATATAGGAGTTGTTTATGCATAGACGATAAATACATAATGGTTGTTTAGTCAACTATTATGGCGAAGAATTGTTTTATCAGTATAGTGAATTATGCGGTATGATTATTTAGGAGTACCCCTACACAGAATGATACAATAAAAGAATATAATGATGGCAGATAACAAGACTTTTACACCTAAATCAGTAGGCTCGCTGACGGCAAAAAATCGAATAATCCGCAGTGCGACCAATGATCATCTTGGCAATCGTGACGGCAGTGTGAGCGATGCGGAGATAGCAATGTATGACACGTTGGCATGTAATGAGATAGGCACAATCATTACCGGACATATGAGTGTAAGCCCAAACCTTGATTACCGTGCCGATGAGGTGCAGCTTTGCATCGGTGATGACCGATATATAGATGGACTTAGCCGTATCGCCTCGAAGATTCACGAGTATGATGCGATAGCCATAGCGCAGCTTTCACACGCCGGCCCGAAAGGTCTACACCCTATTGACTTCAATGAACTCTCTACTGAGGAGATGGAAAGGATAAGGGATTGGTTTATTGCAGCCGCTGTTCGGGCACAAAGAGCCGGATTTGACGGTGTGCAGGTACATATTGCCCACTGGTATCTCCTCCAGGCGGTGGCAAACATTGACCTTAATCACCGTACAGATAAATACGGCGGATCGCCTGAGAACTGTCTCCGTCTCCCATTAGAGATAGTGGAAGGTATACGCAAAGAATGTGGAGCGGGTTTCATCATTATGGTAAAGATGAATGCCCACAACACCTTGGAGGGTATCGATGATCAGTATCTTCTAAATATGTACGCTGATCGCTTGGTAAATGCCGGTGTTGATTTGGTTGAGCTTAGTGGGTCAGATTTCGCACGGAAAGACCGAAAAGCCGAACTTTACTACATAGAGGAAGCGCGTAAATTAAAGGAAGTCCACCCGGAAATTCCGATGTCATTAGTTGGTGGCATTTTCAGCCGTGACACGATTGAAAAGGCACTTGAAGTGACAGAATTTGTCTCATTATCCCGCACGTTGCTGACTCAACCCGACTTCCTGACCAAACTGAAGAACGAAGAAGATTTGAATCCGGAAGCGGATTTCAAATCACGTTGCATACACTGCAACAAATGCTTCGAGATCTTCGCCACCAAATACGAGCGCTGCGTCTTCGGTCCCGTCCTCCCCAAGCTCGAAGAAACCTTCTCCCACCAATAACATCAGTTAATTCAATAGTACCGATTAATAGCCCCTGTTAATAGTACCGGAAAATTATATCACCAAAAAATTAATCTATAAAATCCTTCAATTTGGCGTTGTATCTGCTAAATTGAAGGATTTTATAGATTAATGGCGCCAAAAATGTGTGGCAATTGAAAATAAGAAAGAAAAAGCGATCGATTCACATCGACCGCTTTCTTAATGTTTTCCATAATACT
>CAMWTL010000063.1 GCA_947177145.1 uncultured Porphyromonadaceae bacterium | reverse complement strand
CCTCCGACCGTGAAATCATCTGCCGTGAATTCAGAGATTTCCTGTGCTGCTGACTCTCCACGAATGAAAAGCCGATTTACTTACATTAAAATAAAAGTATATATAAGCTATTAGATATAAATATATTAGTGTTAAATTAGGTTTACTTCTTAACTTACCCGAAGATTTATGTCAAGAAATAAAACCTAACTTTGCGTTGGGAAAATTAAATAAATACACGTCTTAGCTTATGAAAAATAGAGTAAACTTCTTAGTATTGGTGGTTCTTTTCGTGTTTCTTGGTGCGCTCGGAGTTGAGAGGTATCCGGCAGGAAAGGGTAACTTTGAGTATATCGCTCCATCAGCTGAGTTTTCTGACACAATAAAAGTGTTCTACTACATTCCTGAGAATGGTGAGCGCACACAGATGTCTGTTGTGATCGGCTTCCACGGTAATGACCGTGACTGCTCCTATTGGATTGACACTTGGAAAGAGTATGCTGAAAGAGATAGTTTCATGTTTTTCATTCCGTGGTTTACACATGAAAGTTTCCCTACAAGGAGGTATCAGGAAGTTGGGGCGAAAGATACAGAAGGACATGTGCTGCCGAAATCATCACGTACCACTGCCTTAGTTGACAGTCTTATCTATCATATACTCACCGCTTCTGGTACAGATGCCAAAGCCGTTACGATATACGGCCATTCCGCCGGAGGGCAGTTTGTGCATAGGTTTATGTTGATGAACAATTCCCCTTTCGTTGAGAAAGCCATTATCGGAAATCCCGGATGGTTTACATTCCCGACTATGGAGGAGAACTACTCCTACGGCATTAAAGACCTTCCGGAAATTGATGCCCAACGTCTCAGAAGTATGTGCGGTAAGAACGTGGTGCTCCAACTTGCCGAAGGCGATACAATCCGAGAGAGTTTCCTGCGCAAGACTCCTGAGGCAGATCGACAAGGACGTAACAGACTCGAAAGGGGCAACAATTTCTTCGATACGCTCCAAAAAATGGCTGATGAAAACGGTTGGGAATTCAATTGGCGTAGGGTCTATGTGCCTGAAATCGGTCACGATGCAGTGAGTATGAGCTGTCACGCCGCCCAACATCTTCTATATCCATAAATAGTTACAATCGGGGATAGATGGAAATAGAAATTTGGGTATAGATAGGATATCATTGGCAGTATTCAATATGGTGGGAGAGTTTATAATAATTGCGCATCATGTTGTAATTTTTAGGAAATTTGAGTTAGGGAGTAAGGATAAGTCTGATTAATGATAAAGATTGCTATTGCTATGCTGAGATGAATTATTAATTTTGCCGTGAATCATTTTCTAACTAATCTTATTGCATTATGGCAAGACAACACATCATCTTTCTGGATTATCTCCGGACCATAGCGTGCCTTATGGTTATCCTTGTCCACGCGACGGAGTTTTTCTACATCAATAGCGAAGGTATAAGTATCGCCAACAATACTGATCTTACTATTGTAGCTATCCTTAACAGCGCATGCCGTGCTGCTGTTCCGCTCTTCGTAATAGCATCCTCCTATCTCCTTGTGCCACTCAGAGGAGAGGTGTCGGTCTATGCCAAGCGACGTGTCACCCGTGTGTTCTTCCCATTCGTTGTGTGGTCTTTATTCTATGCCATCGTACCCGATTTCGTTTACGGAGTCGGTGCTGAGGGTGTATTGCCTAAGCTCAACCGTTTGCTCTATAATTTTAATGAGGAGAGCGGACATCTCTGGTATATCTATATGATAGCCGGCGTCTACCTTATAATCCCTATCATCTCTCCCTGGCTACACCAAGCATCTAAACGGGCTGAAGAGGTTTTCCTTGGCATATGGTTCCTGTCGACTTTCTATCAATACGTCTCCCCCTTCTTAGGAGGATGGCTTGGAGAGTGTGGCTGGAATGAATTCCATAGTTTATACTATTATTCAGGATATATAGGTTACGTGGTGCTTGGGCATTATATAAAGGTACATTTGAAAATGTCTACATCTAAGGCTATCAGAGTAGGTCTGCTCACATTCCTTGTAGGATATGCCTTTACCGCATTGACATTCTACAATCATGGAGCTAACTCAACCGATTATTTCTATGTTGAGCTTCCTTGGCGTTTCTGCACCTTTAATGTGGCTCTAATGGCATTTGGATTGTTCCTTATGATTAGTAAGATCAATTATCAAGCCAAGTGGCTATACAGTCCGGTAAGGTCGTTTTCCAATATGAGTTATGGTATATATCTCTGCCATCTCTTTATTCTTGTGATTATGTATCAGTTATTATCGCCTGTATGCGACACGTTGACCACTATCCTATGTTCCTGGAGTGCTACGGCACTCTTAAGCTGGATTCTCATTAAGAGCCTCTCTTACCTACCCGGAGCAGGTTACTTTGCCGGAGCTCAATCAAAATAATAATATTTCTTTCTTCCGATGCCTGCAGCCAGTTTCGGTTGCGGGCACTTACTTTCTCCTCCCATTACTATTACTCCTCCTCCGATCGTGAAATCCTCTGTCGTGAATTCAAAGATTTCCTGTGCTACTGACTTGTATTAGTTGGACATTCAAATTAAAAGTATTAATTTTGGAGGTGTCAAGTTTTACTTTGAGAAACTTGACACCTCCAAAATTATCGTCTACTTTAAAGAACTATATCTAATATGAAATACTCAATGATTCTTAGCGTCCTGTTGCTGCCTTTTTCCGTTGTGGCGCAGAATGTGACGTGGTTTTCCTCTACTGACAATGCTTTCTGGCAGAAACAGAAGAATATTAAGTTGGCTTCCAAACCGGAAGAGATACCTCTTCTCTCGGTCGGTAAGGATTCCTCCGGTCATAAGCTTAAACATTGGGGCACCACCTTCAATGAACTCGACTGGGATGCCTTTCTTGCCCTTTCACGTGACGAGCAGGATAAGCTGATGTATAACCTCTTCTCACCTGACGGCGATCTGAAGTTTACCCGTGGCAGAGTTTCGATGAACTGCAACGACTATGGCCGTGAATGGTATAGCTGTGACGAGGTGCAGGGTGATTTGGAATTGAAGTATTTCAACATAGACCGCGACAAGACAAGCATCATACCCCTCATACGTGCAGCGCAGAAGTACAATCCGAATCTGACGTTCTGGGCTTCGCCGTGGTCGCCTCCAAGTTGGATGAAAATCAATAATGATTACCCGGTTGTAAGTAGCCGTTTCAACAATGCCGATCCACAGATTGACTACCTCCTTTTCGGCAATGTGGAGGAAATCGATGAGGACGAGATGAAGTTCCTCGGTGAGAGGGATGGTAAATTCCCGCGTCGCCTCGCTACTCAGGACTACTTCATTCAGGATCCACGCTATCTCCAGGCATATGCCAATTATTTCAGCAAGTTCGTGGATGCCTATAGAGAGCAGGGAGTGCCCATAGATATGGTTATTTATCAGAATGAGGCTTACAGTTATACCCCTTATCCCGGATGTGCATGGACAGCGGAGGGCACAATTCGTTTCAACCGTGACTATCTCGGTCCGACATTAAAAAAGAGAAATCCAGATGTGAAGCTTTATCTCGGCACTTTCAACACCAACCGTCAGGATCACGTGGAGAAGATTCTGAGCGATACGAAGTTGAGAGATGAGATTTCCGGCTTGGCTTTCCAATGGGAGGGTAGGGAGATTCTTCCCGAAATCAGGAGCCAATACCCTGAGTTCAGTTACATCTGCTCGGAGAGCGAGTGTGGCAATGGCAATATGGACTGGGCAGCCGGTGAGCATACCTTCTTCCTCATAGGCGACAATATCGGTAAGGGGTGCGACGAATGGTACAACTGGAATTTCCTGCTTCCTAAGAAGGGTAGGAGTCGCTGGGGCTGGGAACAGAATGCTCTTGTGGAACTCGACCCTGACATACGAACCATCCGCTATACACCGGAATATTATGCTGTGAAGCACTTCTCCAACCTCATAGAGCAGGGTGCGGAGATAGTAGGTTTCGTGCCTCGTTCAGAGACCCCTACGCCGGTTGTGATAGCCCGTAATCCTGACGGAAAATATGTGGCTGTGGTCGGTAACTTCTCGGATTCCGCCTCACCCGTTACAATGGAAATCAACACCAAATACCTCAACGTAACGCTTCCTCCCCACTCCTTCAACACCTTCGCCATAAACTAAGGTTACAGTTAACTTTGTATAGCCCAATTTTGTCAATCCGGCTCCTGACATGTGGTAATACGGAATTATAAGAAAATTCCTTTTATCTTCTGCGTTGCCGGATTGAGCAATTGGCGATTCTGCTAATTTTAACAGAGAGATAATGCTGGTATTGATATAATCTGAGTGACAAATCAAGAACTTTACGATGATAATAAAAGATTTAGGGTGGACATTTGATACCGTGGCATCTACTTATGAACAGCTTCGTCCCGGTTATCCGGATGAGCTTTATGAAGTGATATTTGATTATATCACTCTTGACAAGTCTTGTTATGCAGTAGAGGTAGGAATCGGCGGTGGTCAGGCAACATTACCGTTTTTGAAAACGAAATGTAATCTGACTGCCGTCGAATGTGGTGAGCAGCTTTCTAAATTGTGCAAAGAGAAGTTTAAGGAATTTTCCAACTTCTCTATCATATCAGGCAAATTTGAGGATGTGAAATTCTCAGATGATACATATGATTTGGTTTATTCAGCATCAGCGTTTCATTGGGTACCTGAGAAAGTAGGATATACAAAAGTATTCTCTATGCTGAAGCGTGGTGGAGCGTTTGCACGATTTGCCAATCATCCTTACCGTGCTAAAGATAATTTACCACTTTCTGAGGAAATAAATCGTATTTATGGCGAGTATTATTACAACTTCTATAAGAAGAAACAGGAAGTGCCGAAGGAGTATAGTGAAGAACAAGCCATACAAAGAGCACGCCTTACAGAAAAATATGGTTTCGTAGATATAAAATATGCTTTATTTCATAGAACACGAGTTTTTTCAGCAAACGAGTATATCACATTGCTCGGGACATATTCTGACCATATTGCAATTGAGGAAAGCATAAGAAAGAAGTTTTTCTCAAAAATTGAGGACGCAATAAATAGTCATGGTGGTTCAATCACATTATATGATACCATTGATTTGCAACTTGCGAGAAAACCTTAAAATCCGGAGCGCACGTTTAATGTTGCTGTAATATTAAAAATGGCATACCCTTAATATTATTTACAGTTATTATTATGATGGAATGAAAAAATTTTTATAACTTTGGGCAGTGTTTAACAAGAGGGGTGCCCCACTCAACGACCGAGGGGCTGAGATTATACCCTGTGAACTTGACGCGGTTAGTACCGACGTAAGGACTTGTTGATAGCCATTATTGGCTGCATCCCTCATAATATCAGGTCGCTATGAAAGTTTTTTTGAATCATAAGCCGGTGGAAGTAGCCGGCTTTGAACAGACAGTACAGACTCTGCTTGAGAAAGAGGGTCTTTCCAAGCCGGGTATTGCCGTAGCTATAAACAATAGGGTAGTGCCGCGTAAGGATTGGGCACATACCCTGCTACAAGATGATATGAAACTTACAATTATTCACGCTGTCTGTGGTGGATAATGAGAATTTATTATGTTACTCCCGAGATGCCCTTAGCCGGTGAAGGAGAATTGCTCTCATCAATGATTGAAGAGGGCGTGGAATGTGTGCATCTGCGCCATCCGCTTTGTTCCTGTGGCGATATTGAGAGGATACTGAAAGAGATTCCCCATAATCTTAGAAATAAGGTGTCTTTACATGATTTCCATCATTTGGCTATCGACTATGGTTGCGGAGTGCATCTTAACGGCAGGCATCCTTATGCTCCTGACGGATATCGTGGCAGAGTGAGCCGTTCCTGTCATTCCCTTGAGGAGATAATCAATTCCAACGTAGATTATTGTTTTATAAGTCCCGTTTTTGATAGCATTTCCAAGTCAGGATATAAGGCAGGTAAGTTCGATATGGATTTATTGAAAGAGTTGCTATGTAAAAACAATATAGTGGCATTAGGGGGTATAAGTCCAGATAAGTTTGCTGCTCTTAAGTCATTGGGGTTCTCTTCAGTAGCATTGTCCGGTTATCTGACGGGTGAGGGCAACCCTACGGAAATAATTAAAAGACTACAGATATGCTTCAATTCATAACACATAAAACTGCTCGATACGATGAAATTGAGGGAGCGGTAAAAGCCTTGGAGGGGGGCTGCCGTTGGATTCAACTGCGCATGAAGGAGTCGTCTGTTGACTTGGTGGAAAACACGACACAACAACTTTTGCCTCTGTGCCGACAGTATAGCGCAAAACTTATATTGGATGACCATGTGGATCTGGTGATTCCTACAGGAGCTGACGGTGTACATCTCGGCAAAATGGATCTCCCCGTGGCAGAGGCTCGTAAACGGTTGGGCGAAGAGTATATTATCGGAGCCACCGCCAATAATTTCGATGATATTAGCAAAGCTGTGGATGAGGGAGCTGATTATATTGGACTTGGACCTTACCGCTATACCACCACAAAGAAGAAACTCAGCTCAATCTTGGGCTTGGAGGGTTATCGCTCGATACTTGAAAAATGCCACGATAATAATATTCATATTCCTATAGTGGCAATAGGTGGCATAACTTTAGAGGATATTGAGCCACTGATGCAGACCTCTCTTTCCGGTGTGGCTGTATCTGGTTGTGTCTTATCTGCTGAAGATCCATCAGATTATACCCGAAAACTTATTGAAGCACTTGATAAAAACGGTCGGTCTGTAGCTGCTGAATCCAAACTATAAAATTGGTGGACAAAGAACTTAATTATTAACTATAAACTTCATATTAAGAACGCATGAAAGAATTGAATATAGGAAATAAATGCTTTACTTCCCGTCTCTTTATGGGCACCGGAAAATTCAGATCTAACAAGGAGATGAGAGATGCCATAATCGCTTCAGGCAGCCAACTTGTGACGGTGGCGATGAAACGTATAGATATGTCTGATCCGGAAGATGATATGCTTCATAATATTGTGACCTCTGGAGTCAGTCTTCTGCCCAATACCTCCGGAGTGAGGAATGCGGAAGAAGCAGTTTTGGCTGCGCAGTTGGCTCGTGAAGCATTCGAGACCGATTTCATAAAACTTGAGATTCATCCCGACCCGAAATATCTGTTGCCTGACCCGGTAGAGACTCTGAAAGCCACGGAGCAACTTGCAAAAATGGGCTTTGTTGTTCTTCCTTATATCCAGGCTGATCCTGTGTTGTGCAAACGTCTTGAGGAAGAGGGCACTGCAGCTGTGATGCCGTTAGGCGCACCTATAGGCACTAACAAGGGCTTGATGACAAGAGAATTATTATCTATCATCATAGAGCAAAGTTGCGTACCAGTAGTGGTGGATGCCGGAATAGGAGCGCCGTCCCATGCTGCTGAGGCTATGGAGATGGGAGCTGATGCAGTGCTTGTTAATACAGCCATTGCAGTGTCAGGCAATCCCGTAGAAATGGCAGAGGCTTTTAAATTGGCGGTTATAGCGGGTCGTCAGGCTTACGAGGCAGGATTGGGTGCTGTGGCGCGTCATGCACAGGCATCGAGTCCCCTCACCTCATTTCTTGACTGAACCTGCTCTATATTAAGACAGATCTTTTAGCTGATGAATATTGATATGTTTTCAGAAGTATTGTCCCAATATGATTGGGATTCTACCCTACAGGCAATTGAATCAAAGGCCGAGCAAGATGTTTTAAGGGCTTTGTCGAAAGAGCGTCTTTCAGTCGATGATTTCATGGCTCTGGTATCACCGGCTGCTGCTCCATTTCTTGAAGATATGGCACGTCGTAGCCGTGAGATAACCCTAAGACGTTTCGGTCGTACGGTTTCGATGTATATACCCATGTATATTACCAATTCCTGCACTAACTCCTGTGTCTATTGTGGCTTTAACCGGTATAACAAATTTGACAGGGTAATTCTCACGCCCGAACAGATTGAGCGTGAATGTAAGGCAATTAAAGAATTAGGTCCCTTTGATAATCTTTTGATTGTGACAGGGGAGAATCCTAAAGTTGCCGGGGTGGATTATCTTGAGACTGCCCTCCGGGTATGCCGACCTTATTTTAACAATATGACCATTGAGGTCATGCCACTGAAGAGTGAGGAATACGCAAGACTGACAGAATCCGGATTGAATGGGGTGGTGTGTTTTCAGGAGACCTACAACCGTGCTCGTTATAAAGTGTATCATCCGGCAGGTATGAAGTCTAATTTTGAATGGCGTGTAAATGGCTACGACCGTATGGGGCAAGCCGGAGTACATAAAATAGGCTTGGGAGTGTTGATAGGTCTTGAAGACTGGCGTACTGATGTCACCATGATGGCGAGGCATCTCAGGTATTTGCAACAACATTATTGGCAGACCCGTTTCAGTGTCAATTTCCCGAGAATGCGTCCGGCGGAAGGTGGCTATCAGCCAAATGTGGTGATGAGCGATAGGGAATTGGCTCAGTTGACTTTCGCGTTCAGGATTTTCGACCCGGATGTAGACATTTCCTACTCCACACGCGAAAAGCCGGAGTTCCGAAACAATATGATGTCGCTTGGAGTGACGTCAATGAGTGCCGGGTCAAAGACAGAGCCCGGAGGCTACAGTGTCTACCCTCAATCGCTTGAGCAATTTACAGTCAGCGATGAGAGGTCGCCGAGAGAGGTGGCGGAGGCAGTGAGAAGCAGAGGCTACGAGGTGGTATGGAAAGACTGGGATAAATCTTTTGACTGATTATGACATTTATAATGAAACATCTGATATATGGATAGTCAGCGATATGTACGCCAGATTATGTTGAGGGAGATTGGCGAGGAAGGGCAGAAGCGGTTGGCTTCATCCTCTGTGCTGATTGTAGGTCTGGGTGGTCTGGGTTCTATTGTGGCTCCATATCTAAATGGTGCCGGAATCGGTAAACTCGGATTAGTGGACAATGATAAGGTGTCATTGTCAAACCTGCACCGCCAAATCCTATATACCGAGTCTCAAATAGGCTTGCCTAAAGCGACATGTGCGGCTGCTTTCCTTGCGGAGCGTTCCGGACATACCCGGATTTTAGCCTATGTGGAATCTCTGCAACCTTCTAATGCGAGTAAACTCATCGCAGATTATGATGTAGTGGTAGACTGTACTGATAATTTCTTTACCCGCTTCCTTATTGACGATACTTGTCGGCAACTCGGAAAACGATGGGTGTATGGCGCAATAGGTGAATTCGAAGGCAGGGTGGCTGTGTTCGATTCAAAATCGAGTGGTAGTTTTTCCGATTTATATCCTGAGCGGGATTTCCTGATCGGGTTGCCTAATGCCCCCTCCGGTGTCTCCGGACCTCTTCCTGGAGTCGTTGGGTCTGTGCAGGCTATGGAGACAATCAAACTGATTGCCGGAGTGGACGGTGTGCTAATCGGAAAATTGTTCACCATAAATCTTTTAACACTTGAAACAAATATTATTGACTTTCGGCTGACACAACGTCAGAAAACCGCAGGCTTATGACAGAGGCTTTTATAATCGGTACAAAGATGGAGCTGTTGTTTTGGAAATCAGCATATAATATGGAACAATGGAAAAGTTGAAGAGATATAAGCGAGTGCTTTCAATAGCCGGAAGTGATCCGAGTGGTGGGGCAGGATTGCAGGCTGACCTCAAGACTGTGTCAGCTTTAGGCTGCTACGGCATGACAACCGTGGTGGCTGTTGTGGATGAAAATACGGTCGGTGTTACCGGTGTGCATCCTATCCCGGTGGATTTTGTAAGTGGACAGATACATTCTTGCCTCGATGATATTGGGGCTGACGCTGTAAAAATAGGGATGCTGCACTCAGCGGAACTTATATTAACTGTGCGTGATGCCCTTATCGGTTACGAGATATCCGGAGGCATTGTGTTGGATCCTGTTATGGTAGCCACGTCGGGAGACCCTCTCTTGCAACCTGAAGCGGTCACCACCCTTAAAAATGAACTTATACCGATGGCACGTGTCATTACTCCCAACATACCGGAAGCCGAGATTCTTCTTCAGAAAAAGATAGAGCGAGGAAGCGAGTTGAAGGAGGCAGCCTTTGAGTTGTCGAAGAGCTGCGATACGTCGGTATTGCTCAAGGCAGGTCATCTCTCCGACGATTTGCTGATCGATATTTTCTACAATGCGGAGAGTGGAAGATGCGTGGAATTGTCCTCGCCGCGTTACGTCACGGTTAACACCCACGGCACGGGATGTAGCCTATCTTCAGCTATAGCAGCGTTCCTTGCAAAAGGATGTTCGCTCGACGACGCAATAGCAAACGGGAAAACTTTTATATCAGAAGCGATAAGGAGGGGTGCGGAATATGAGATTGGTCATGGTCACGGTCCCGTGCATCATTTCCACGCCTATTGGTAGTAAATCTTGGATGAGCAATTTATTATTCACGTAAAAATTATTGTACCATTAATGAGGGGTAATTACATACCTATTATGTATTGTCATACGGACACATAAGTATGTAAGTACCCCTAATTTGCGGATGTCTTGCGATTAGCAATTGTGGTGTATTATTTCAAGTCAGGCGTCGATGGGGCGAAGCTCACCGGTGTAGGTGTCCATTACGAATCCCTGCACGTCTATGCCTGTAGGAGGCAGAAGGGGATGATTGGCGATAAGTTCTACCGTATCTTTTACCGATTTATCCAAGTCGTCGAATCCTGTCAACCATTTGTGCAGATCAATGCCGCAATGCTCCATGACGGCTATATGATCCTCACTTACTCCACGCTCCTTCATAAGGTGAAGCATTTCCTCGGCATCCATACCCTGCACTCCGCAGCCGGTGTGACCTATCACCATAATCTCATTGACCCCAAGCTCATACACTGCCACTAAGATAGAGCGCATAGTCGAGTCAAAGGGATTAGTGATTGTGGCTCCGGCATTCTTTATGATCTTGACATCGCCGTTATGTATGCCTAAGGCAGCAGGGAGAAGTTCAACAAGGCGTGTATCCATACACGTTACTATAGCAATCTTCTTTTTAGGAAACTTGTTCGTGGCGTAACGCTCGTATTCTTTGCTATCTACAAATTTACGGTTGAAATCTTTCAGTTCTTGTATCATTGTTCTGCATATTAAGAATCTTGGGCAATGCCTCAATCGGGAAGTTGCCCAAGATTATAGAGTTATGACTGCGAATTTAATCAAACTTCTTGATATTCGCAAATATATTGCCTTATCGTTGCACACGCCCGTTGGCACTTCCCTTGGCAAGTGCCTCTACCTCTGCGGCGGTCACAAGATTGAAGTCGCCGTTGATGGTCTGCTTCAAAGCCGAGGCAGCCACCGCAAATTCCAATGCCTCACCCTGGGTCGGCATGGTAAGAAGTCCGTGTATCAGCCCTCCGGAGAAACTATCGCCACCCCCTACACGGTCAACAATCGGATTGATGTCGTAACGCTTGCTCTGATAGAACTCCTTGCCGTCGTAGATCATAGCTTTCCATCCGTTATGTGTAGCTGAGTACGACTCACGAAGTGTGGATGCCACATACTTGAAGCCAAATTCTTTCATCATAGCGGCGAAGATTTCCTTATAGCCTTCGGCATCGGTGTTGCCACCCTCCACATCGGCATCAGGTTTGAAGCCGAGGCAAAGCTCTGCGTCCTCTTCATTGCCTATGCAGACATCCACATACTTCATAAGCGGACGCATAACGCTTTGTGCCTTCTCAGAGGTCCAGAGCTTTTTACGGAAGTTAAGGTCTACGCTCACTGTCACGCCATGGCGTTTGGCAGCTTCACAAGCGAGTCGGGTCAGTTCGGCAGCCTTGTCACTGATGGCAGGGGTGATGCCGCTCCAATGGAACCACTGCGCATCTTTCATTATTTCGTCGAAATCGAAATCCTCCGGATTGGCTTCGGCAATGGCGCTGCCGGCACGGTCGTAGATCACTTTCGAGGGACGCATCGAAGCACCCGTCTCGCAATAGTAGATACCTACACGGTTGCCTCCGCGAGCTATATATTCTGTCTCCACTCCATAGCGGCGCAGAGCGTTGACTGCTGCCTGACCTATTTCGTGGGTTGGTAATTTACTTACAAAGTAAGCTTTGTGTCCATAGTTGGCGCAGCTTACGGCTACGTTTGCCTCACCGCCTCCCCAGATAACCTCAAAATTGTCTACCTGGATAAAACGGTTGAAGCCGGAGGGAGATAAGCGGAGCATTATCTCTCCTAAAGTCACGATTTTGCTCATTGCAATTATTTATAATCTTGATAGGATATATTATTCTGTTTTTTGCAGCCTGTCGGATTTTGCGGCTATCATAGCTTTCTGGTTGCGGATGATGAGCACGCGGTTCCATATCGCCATAACGAGGGTAAGCGCTATGAGTGCGCCGGCACCTATACATTTCCAGGAATAGCTGCACTTATAGATTATCCACGCTAACGGACTGGATGCGAAGTCGAGGCTTCCACCCTCGAATCCGGCAGGTATCGCTACGGCGGCATCACCGGTGGTGGCATAGACATCCTGTGCGGCGAGATCGAAGGCAGGTGCAAGAGATGTCACTAAGTATAGACCGATGGTAAGTGTAACCAGACCCACGATGAATGTCTTCACCACGTTTCCCTTGGTATAGGGGAGCACAAGCGGGAAGAGATAGAACATACCTGCAAGTGATGCAAGGGGTAGAAACTGGTTACCCGGAAGAATCACAGCCAAAAGCAGCGTCACAGGTATCAGAAGAATTGACACTACAAGAGTGGTGGGATGTCCGATTACAAGTGCAGGGCTCATACCGATGTTTAGACCGTCGGCACCTTTGAACTTACGGGCGATAAGCTGGCGTGTGGCATCTGAAATCGGTTTCAATCCCTCGATGAAGAGCACTGTTACGCGGGGAATCAATTCCATCACAGCTCCCATCTTTATGCCGAGTCCGAGAATGTAGGGAATCTTATCGACTATCTCCCCCCAGGAATTACAGGTGAGGCAACCTATACCTATACCCACTACTATACCCAAGAACAAAGGCTCTCCCAAGAGTCCGAATTTCTTCTTCATACCTTCCGCGTCGATCTCCAGACGGTTCATGCCCGGAATCTTGTCAAGAAGCCAGTTTATACCTATGGCATATGGCACGAAACCGGCGCAGAAGGGCTGAGGAATGGATATGCCGTCCATATCCTTGTAGAAGTTCTGAAACTTACGGGCAGTCATATCAGCTATCACCAAAGTGATGATATAGCACGTTATAGCAGCGAAGAAACCCCACGCAAGTGAATCGGCAGCGAAATATACAATCGCCCCGATGAAAGCGAAATGCCAGTAGTTCCAGAGGTCGATATTAACGGTGCGTGTGGTCTTGGTGAAGAGCATAAGGA
>CAMWTL010000062.1 GCA_947177145.1 uncultured Porphyromonadaceae bacterium | reverse complement strand
TTGGGGCTGGTGGGCGGGTAGTTGTGTATAAGTCACTGTCCGGGGGGGGAGTTGACTGCGGGCGTAGCCCTATGGCAACTCCGCCCAGGGATATGCAGCGGACAGTCAACCAACTCCAGTCATAGGGTAAACGTGAATCAGTAAACATACAAAACAGAGTCAACCTTTTTCAGGAACACACAGTAGGGATTCCGTCTTATGCCTTTTTATATATTTTTTGTAATTTTGCATTGGGAAACCAAACATCTAAACTGTCATATGAGCAAGATTCTTAAAGTTGACAAACCCTCCGATTACAGTTCATGGTTGGGACAGACCGACCCAAATGAATTGATATCCGTGATAAATTACAGTGAGATTTCACCGGTTCGCCATAGTCTCAACAATTATGGTGTCTACGGGCTGTTTCTGCAAGGGAAGGAAGAGGGTATGGATCTGGTTTATGGGGCAGGTAAATATGATTATTCGGAAGGTACCCTTATCTGCGTGGCTCCCGGTCAGATTGGTGGAATGGAGGATAATGGCGAACTTGTGAATCTATCTGGCTGGGCAGTGTTGTTCCATCCGGACATATTACAGGGAACGGGACTCGAAAAGGATATAAAGAATTTCTCTTTCTTTGATTATCGTATCAATGAGGCATTACATATGACTTCCGAGGAAAGGGATGTGATGGTCGCCATTATGAGGCAATTGGAAAATGAGTTGAGATTTGAAACCGACTCAATGCAAAACAGGATTATCGTAGGATTCATAAATATACTGCTCAGATATGCCCAGCGTTTCTATAATCGCCAATTTGTTTCCAGAACAGTCTTAAACAACGATACTCTGTCGAAGTTTGAAAAACTTTTAAAGGATTATTTCGAGCAGGAGAAACAGTTGAAAGCTGGTGTGCCGACAGTGCAATATTGCTCGGAACAACTTAATATGTCGCCAAGCTATCTTAGCGATGTGATAAAAAAGACCACCGGACAAACCGCTAATTACTATATAAAGCAATATGTGGTACAACTGGCTAAAAACAGACTTGTTTCAGGTATGAATTCGTCTGAGGTAGCATACTCTTTAGGATTTGACTACCCGCAGCATTTTGGCCGTACATTTAAGAGAATTACCGGTGTGACTCCCACTCAATACTGCGAAGGCAGATTAAACAAATCCACAAGCCACCCCATCTGAAATCTATTCCCGGTATAAAAGTAGTATTCATTCAGGAGGTCTATATTGTGTACATATGATTAGGCTTATTTGTATTATTGGGGAGGATTGATTAACTTTGTTTTTGACAAAGAGACATTCTCACATAATCTGATAGTATGATGGCTGACATATTGAAATATCCCATTGGACAGCAGAATTTTAAAAATCTGCGCGACGCAAACTGCATATATATTGATAAAACCGGTTATATCGAAAAGATTATTAATTCCGGTGACCAATATTATTTCCTTGCACGTCCACGCCGGTTCGGAAAAAGTCTCTTTCTCTCTGCTCTGGAATATTTCTTTAAGGGGTATAGAGAATTATTCAAAGGTCTACGTATTGATGCTGCCAAGTGGAATTGGGAATCCTATCCGGTGCTTCGTATGGATCTTAACACTAACCGTTATGATGAACCGGATCGTCTTGAATCTGTACTTGACAATCTGTTTCGTGAATGGGAAAATAAGTATGAGGTAGAAGTGATGGATACGGAACCGTCGCAACGTTTCAAGACAATCATAAAAGCCGCTCATGAAATGACTGGAAAACAGGTTGTGATATTAGTTGACGAATATGATAAACCGTTAGTGGGCAACCTCAATAAAAATGAAAATTTCGAGCATTATCGTGTCAGACTTGCTTCTCTTTATTCTAATTTCAAGAGTTCTGCCGAACATATACGTCTTGTATTTCTTACAGGGGTGAGTCGTTTCAGTAAATTGAGTGTGTTCTCTGACCTTAACAACCTTAATGACATATCTTTTGATGAGGCATTCTCTGATATATGTGGCATTACCGAGCAGGAGATGCTATCCACACTGAGGAGTGGAATACTTGGACTGGCTGAACACAATCACATTTCTTTTGAGAATGCCTGTCGTCAGTTGAAAAGAAACTATGATGGATATAGATTTTCGATTAATGGGAGTGACATATATAATCCTTGGTCATTGCTGAGTGCCCTGTCGAAAGGTCGTATCTCAAATTACTGGAATGATACGGGAAAACCTTCGATTGTGGCAGAATCGCTTAAGCGAATGAATGTTGATCTTGAAAGAACTTTTGATTCCTATTGTACGGAAGATGACCTTAAAGGTCTGGATTTGCTTTCTCCCGATCCACGCGCTCTTCTGTATCAGGCGGGTTACCTTACTATAAAGAATTATAACAAGAAAATTAAACGTATCCGGCTTGGTATCCCCAATGAAGAGGTAAAAACAGGTCTTTTCAAAGAACTTTTACCTTATTACGTAAAATGTAAGACTGAGGTGGCAAATAGGGTAGTATCGGATATGGTTATGTACTTTATGATAGGAGACGCAGACAAGGCAATGAAATGTATGCAGAGTTATTTCGCCGGTGTGCATTTCAAGATGAAGATGGATTGCGAGAATAATTTCCATAATGCATTTTATCTGCTGATGGATTTGGTAGGACTTGACACGGAGACTGAATCCGCAACCTCTGACGGGAGTATAGACATCACTATAAGGACCGAAGACTACATCTATGTTATCGAACTGAAATATGATGGAAGTGCGGAGGCGGCTTTGAAACAGATCTATGATAAAAAGTATACTCGCAAATTTCAGACAGACGGTCGGAAGATTATTAATATAGGGGTAAATTTCTCATCCAAAACCAGATGTATTGAGAATTGGATTGTCAGTGAATAAACAGGAAGAAATCTGAATGAAGAGATATGAATGAGCAAGAGATATTCAGCAGGTCACGGTTGCTGCTTGGAGAGCATGTTATGCGCCGCTTGGAGGAGGCAAGAGTGATTATTTTCGGAGTTGGGGGAGTCGGGTCATGGTGTGCCGAGTCATTGGTGCGTACCGGACTAAAACATCTTACGATTGTTGACAGCGACCGTGTGAGCGTCAGCAATATCAATCGTCAACTTATGGCAACCACTGCCACTGTCGGTGAAGTGAAGGTGGATGCCCTGAAACGTCATCTCATGCTTGTGAGTCCTAACGCGGAGATTGATGCCCGTGCCGAGCTTTTCACTGAGGAAACTGCGGAGAGTTTTCATTTAGAAGATTATGATTTCATAATTGATGCCATAGATTCCCTCAAGCATAAGGCTCTTCTCATTGATTTGGCTACAAGGACCAAAGCCGGTTTCTTCTCCTCAATGGGAGCTGCTTTGAAAGTAGACCCCACTCGCATTAAGGTTGCGGAATTTCGGGATGTAAAAGGTTGTCCTTTGGCACGTGCATTACGTCAGCGTTTCAAAAAGGCAGGATATTGGCCGGCGCGTAAGTTTCAATGTGTATATAGCGACGAATTGCTTGAAAATAGGGGAGAGCCGCGTCTCGATATTGAGACGAAAGGAGATTCTGTAAAAGCCTCAACCAACGGGAGTCTGATGCATATTACAGCTATATTCGGACTCACACTTGCCGGACTCGTAATCCGTAAATTAATCCCTTGACCTATGGTAAAAGGTAGAGAAATAGCCCTAAGTCGGGAAATAAGAGGGGGGATTTAGCGTTGAGATAATAAAAGATATTACAGACAATAATGAATAAGAAAAAAATATTGGCTGCCGCGATGGCAGTGATGTGCGGTATGGCGATGGGTGGATTGTCAGCGGATGCCCAAAACCCCAAGAGGGAATTCCGTGGCGCGTGGCTCCACGTCATTGGTCAGACCCAATGGCAGAATAAGTCTACCGCTCAGGCGAAGGCTTATATCGACGACCAATTTCAGAAACTACAGGATGCCGGTTGTAACGCAGTGATATTCCAGGTGCGTCCTACTGCCGACGCTATGTATAAGTCGGATCTTGAGCCATGGACATCCTGGCTCACCGGTAAGCGAGGCAAAGCCCCGTCGCCTGAATGGGATCCGATGGAATATGCGATTGAGCAGGCACATAAACGTGGTATGGAATTTCATGCTTGGCTGAATCCCTACCGTGTCACTTCCAATGCCAAGGATATTCTCCCGGCTTCTCATATGGCAAACAAGGAGCCTCACCGTTTTGTGAAATTCAACGGTCAGACCTTCTTTGATCCTGCTTTTAAGGAAAACCGCGATTTCATATGCGACGTGGTACGTGACATTGTGAGTCGCTATGATGTGGATGCCATACATATTGATGACTATTTCTATCCATATCCTGCTAACGGTAAGAAATTTAACGGCGACGATGCAAGTTATTGGCAGTTTGGCAACGGTATGGATCGCAATCAATGGCGTCGCAATAATGTGGATATGCTGATTGAGCAGCTATACGGCACGATTAAGAGCGAAAAGCCTTGGGTACGCTTCGGTGTGAGCCCGTTTGGAATCTGGCGCAATAAGAAGAGTGATCCGCGAGGCAGCGAAAGTTCCGGGTTACAGAATTATGATGACCTCTATGCCGATGTATTATTATGGGCAAAGGAGGGTTGGATAGACTATCTTGCTCCGCAGCTCTATTGGACACTCGACATGAAGGCTGCTCCGAGTCGCCACCTTGCACAGTGGTGGAATGATAACTGTGAAGGTGTCGATGTCTACATCGGTCAGGACGTGCAGCGCACTATGACCAATGCCGACCCCAAGACGGGCGATAAGAATGAGCTTGCCACAAAGGTGAAGCTCTCGCGTGATTTGCCTAATGTGAAAGGCAATGTATGGTGGCACGGTTACTGGGTCACCGATAACCTTCGCGGTGTGGCAGATTCATTGGCGCTTAAACATCAGTCTACCATAGCTCTCCCTCCCGCATATGGCGATAAACGGCTTAAACCCTCCCCTGTAAGCAATTTGAAGGTTGAGAAGAGCGGAAATGAGAATTATCTGGTATGGGAGGCTCCCTCTCAGGGAAGAATAGAAAAGGAAACTGACGCCGTGAAGTATGTGGTATATCAGTTCTTCCCCGAAGAGGATGTTAATCTTGACGATTCACAGACCATCATAGCCTTGACTCCCGAGACACGTCTTTTGCTTGATGACGACGCACTCAGCGGTTGTAAGTTTGTGGTTACTTCTATCGACCGTATGAACCGTGAGAGTGATCCGCGCAGTGTTACAGCACGTTGATGTTTTTGTAGGAAAAAATAGGGCTGATAATTGTTATATAATCATCTTTAAGACTGATATATGGCTATGGAGAAAGTAAATAAGGAAATAAAAGTGGACAGCGACATTGTGGATCTTCTCAATCACGAGGTTGCAAGGATAAACAATGTGAATTTCATCCCGAAGGATCCGGTGCAGTTTCCGCATCGTTTCGAGAAACTTCAGGACATAGAGATTTCCGGATTGGTGGCGGCTATAATTGCGTGGGGCAAACGAAGTATGATTTGCCGGGATGCTGACCATATATTGACTTTGATGGACAACGAACCTTATGCTTACGTTATGGATGAGGGGTATGAGGATCTGGATCCGGAAATGAATCTGCACCGTACCTTCTTTGCTAAGGATTTGCAATATTTCCTTCGCGGAATGCACCGTATATATAAGGAGTATGGTAGCTTAGATGCCTTCTCTACAGCCATTAGGGCAGGTGAGGATGAGGCTCCGGCTTGGAAACTTGTGGGTGAGATGCAGAAGATTATGAGTGATGTGAATAACGGTGCCACTTGTAGCCAGTGTTTGCCAACGCATCTGGATCAGACAGCTCTCAAACGTATCAATATGGCACTACGTTGGTTTGTGCGCGATGACGGCATTGTTGATTTAGGTGTTTGGAAATCCATTCCGAAAAGCAAGCTCTACATACCTCTTGACGTACATGTAGGCAACGTCTCCAGAGAGTTAGGACTTATCACCCGTAAGTCAAACGACCGTAAGAGCGTAGACCAGCTCACTGCCGTGCTCCGCACGCTCCGTCCCGATGATCCCTGCATCTACGACTTCGCCCTCTTCGGCATCGGCGTGGAGCGTCCCCGTAAAAAATAATATCATCATTTCTTAACTTTTCACTTATGGGGTATGAAGGGTGTAATATCAAAGAAAAGCGTGAAATTTTAAAGCGCCACTTTAAAATTTCACGCTTTTCTTTGTTTCTACTTTAAAATTTCACAAATTTCGTAACAATAGACCCTCTTATTAGAAAGTATAGGTAGTGTTTTGACATCTAAAATTCTATTTGACTGAGTGTAAATCAGAATTATTTAGTTATAGACCGAGCTTCTTGGCGAGTTCGGGGCGGACGGTGCGGATTGTCTGGTTGAAGGTGGTGTCGAAAGCGGCAGTTGCGGCTTTATGACCGATTGTATCGTATTTGAGGCGGGGCGAACGGGCTTTGGCGATGGCTTTGCTTACTCCGGTTGTGTCGTTCCAAGGGTAGATTATAATGTCTCGGGCAGCGTTGCGTCCCTCCATCTGGGCAGCAGTGATTTCGGCAGTGATTGCTTCGGTGCGCTCTGTGTTGGCACAGGCTGAAAGAAATAGCAATGTCGGAATGAAAAGAAGTAGTGATCTTAAATCTTTGAATATTGTTTTCATATTTTTGATTACCTATAAAAAGGATATTGAATAGTTTTGTTTTGTAGTAGTAACAAGCCATTCCTCAAATTTGTTTTGTAAAGTAGCTTTTAAAACCGGTTTGGCGGTTTATTTTGTCTATGTTGAAGGTATGATAGGTGAGCTTGGAATATCCATACGAAGAACGCTTCTTTAATATATACAATAGTAGACTGAAGAGAGCCGGGATTCCATATTCAGCATTATTTATATGGAATCCCGGCTCTCTTATTTATGGTTACCCCGTTAAGGACGCCAAGGTTGCTTGTCGTATGCTTCGATTTCCGCTAATTTAATCTGGAATACAAGGGTAGAGTAGGGAAGCACACTTCCGCTTCCTGCTATTCCATAGCCGCTTGTAAAGGGGATGATTGCAGTCACACTGTCGCCTTGGTGCATGACTGTGGTGGCTGCCCAGAAACCGGTAATCATGTTACACGGGCGACAGCTATAGAGGCTGTCCCGTTGCGAATAAGATGAGTCGAGGGTATCTCCCTTAATTGTGGTAAGGAGATACTTCACCTTAATTGTGGAATTGTCAAGCGGTGTCAAATCGCTATCAGAGTTGCCGCGCTTATGCCATTGCATCAGCACATAAGTGGCAGGATCCCATTTTGGCACAATCTTCTCATACCTCTTCTGTCCGTTAAGCATCTCTGCCTCAGCCGCCGTGAGATAGGCTGTGTTTTCCGTGCGCCACTGTGTGAAGTCTTCATCGTCGCCGTCGCCACCTAAGCAGGAGGAGAGAACGAAAAGTGACAAAGGAAGGAGTAGAAAACCGAATTTTTTAAATCTCATTTCACAGAATCAATTTATCAGCAACTCAGAACTTCACTTCAGGAGCTTTTTCGGCACCTGCCTCAGCCTTAAACTGCGGTTTCTCTTTGAATCCGAACCAGCCGGCATAAATCACAGTCGGGAATTTCTTGATAGCTCCGTTGTATTCGCGCACAGCTTCCGTATAGCGCATACGTTCCGTAGAGATACGGTTTTCCGTGCCTTCGAGCTGTGTCTGGAGATTCATAAAATTCTCGTTGGCTTTAAGGTCAGGATAAGCCTCAGTCACAGCAAGCAACTTGCCAAGTGCCTGCGACAGTTCGCCTTGTGCCTGCTGGTATCTCGCCAGGGTCTCTTCGTTGAGATCGTTGACATCAATATTGATAGAGGTAGCCTTGGCACGGGCCTCGGTCACTTTCTCAAGCGTCTCGCTCTCGTGTGTGGCATAGCCCTTGACGGTATTGACCAGGTTGGGAATCAAATCAGAACGACGCTGGTATTGGTTCTCAACCTGTGCCCATGCCTGATCCACATCCTGCTGTTTGTCAACGAGCGAGTTGTAATTGCAGGAACTTAGTGAGGATGCCATTGCAATCCCCACCAAAGCCATCATTATTTGTTTAATCAGTTTCATAAATATTCAATTAGAGGAGTTTACGGAGAAGGCTGTTAAGACTTACCTTCTCTGAGAGGATCTTTTCAAGGTCGTCGATATTCACACGTTCCTGCTCCATAGAGTCGCGGTGACGGAGTGTGACGGTATTGTCTTCGAGAGTCTGGTGGTCAACAGTGATGCAGAATGGTGTGCCTATAGCATCCTGACGACGATAACGCTTGCCGATTGAGTCTTTCTCATCAACCTGACAGGTGAAGTCGAAACGCAGACGATGCTGTATCTCACGTGCCTTTTCGGGAAGTCCGTCTTTCTTCACAAGCGGAAGCACAGCACATTTTACGGGAGCGAGGGGGGCAGGGAAGTGGAGCACTACGCGATGGTCGCCACCGGGGAGCTGCTGATCCTCGTAGCAGCTGCAAAGAACGCTGAGGAACATACGGTCAACGCCGATGGAGGTCTCAATCACATAGGGGGTGTAGCTCTCGTTAAGCTCAGGGTCGAAATACTGTATCTTCTTGCCTGAGAATTTCTCGTGCTGCGAGAGGTCGAAGTTTGTGCGTGAGTGAATGCCCTCCACCTCTTTGAAGCCGAATGGCATCTCAAACTCGATGTCGGTGGCTGCGTTGGCGTAGTGGGCAAGTTTCTCGTGGTCGTGGAAGCGATATTTGTGGTCGCCGAGACCGAGAGCCTTGTGCCAGCGGAGGCGGGTCTGGCGCCAAGTGTCAAACCATTTAAGCTCCTCGCCGGGACGAACGAAGAATTGCATCTCCATCTGCTCAAACTCACGCATACGGAATATGAACTGGCGTGCCACAATCTCATTGCGGAACGCCTTACCGATCTGGGCGATTCCGAAGGGGATGCGCATACGTCCTGTCTTCTGAACGTTTAGATAGTTTACGAAGATACCCTGTGCAGTCTCAGGACGCAGATAAACCTCCATTGCACCGTCGGCAGTAGAACCCATCTCGGTCTTAAACATAAGATTGAACTGACGCACATCCGTCCAGTTACGGGTGCCGGAAATAGGGTCTACAATCTCATAATCAAGGATAATCTGGCGAAGATCAGCGAGGTCGTTGGCGTTCATAGCCTTTGAGAAACGCTCGTGAAGCTCGTCGCGCTTCTGCTGATGCTCAAGCACGCGGGCATTGGTCTGACGGAACATCGCCTCGTCAAAGTTCTCGCCGAAACGTTTCTTGGCTTTCGCCACCTCCTTATTAATCTTATCATCAAATTTTGCAATCTCCTCTTCAATAAGCACGTCGGCACGATAGCGTTTCTTGGAGTCCTTATTGTCGATGAGAGGATCGTTGAAGGCGTCAACATGGCCTGATGCTTTCCAGATGGTAGGGTGCATGAAGATTGCGGAGTCTATGCCCACGATATTGTCGTGAAGCATTGTCATGGCTTCCCACCAGTAACGTTTGATGTTGTTTTTAAGCTCTACGCCGTTCTGTCCGTAATCGTATACAGCCGACAGACCGTCATAGATCTCGCTTGATTGAAATACAAATCCATACTCTTTGGCATGGGCAACGATGGTCTTGAAAACGTCTTCTTGTTTTGCCATTTTCTTAGCTATTAATGTGTTGGCTCTCAGAGAGCCATTGTTTATTCTTGGTTTACGGTTGGTTGGATGCCGACAAAATCCACGACATATTGCAACAGTTGAACATTATATGTCGGCAATAATCTGCAAATTTACAAAAAAAAGCCTTATAAACCAAACCGACTGCCTAATTGTTTTAAAGATAAAATGATAGATTATTATGGAAAACACGAAGATAAATAATGGCAATTCCCATAATTGGGTACACCGAATGATGACCGCCGGTGTGATTGGCTTACTTTCAGCAGCCGGTATGGCAGCACAGAACAGTTTACCCGCTCCGGGCACAGGCGGCAGTTTCAACCCCGCTCCCATAGGTAATAATTCACTTATGCGTCCCGGTGCCGGCAGTGCCCCGGCTCCCGGTTGGGGCAACAACGGCATTGGCTGGAACCCCGGTCCTAATTTCAATAATCCGGGCTGGAATAACCCCGGACCCGGTTGGAATAACCCCAACTGGCAAAATCAGGGTACGATGAATGTCATGGCGTGTGGCTATGATGCACAGGGGATATGGCGTACGCTCCCTTTGTATGTATCTTATACGTATAATGGTATAGAATATGATGTGACAGTGCTTAATGCCTGGAATCCTTGGAGCGACAGTTGGAATGTGGGCGTAGATATGCCGGCATATAATACGAGCTATTATATAAATGGACAAAATTATGATTTCTATACTCCGTTGAGCACGGGTACTTATTACTTCAATCTATAATTGACCATAAAAAGGTAATTGATTATAAAAGCACAGTGTCCCAGACCAATAATAAGGTTTAGGACACTGTGCTTTTAGCTATTGGAAATTTATAAGATAGTGGAGTTAAGCATCCATGCCTCCTCCGTTATTGTAGCCCGAGTTATCCATCGGTTCTTCATCGTCGTTTTTGCGATCCTGTTTGGTATTATTCATATTGCCGAATGAGAACTTGATGGTGAAGCGTAGGGTGCGTCCTCCCCTCCAACGTTCATTAAACTGTGTATAGTCAATGCCGTTGGTTGTGCTTTTGAAGCGACGTGAGTCAAAGAGGTCACGGCAGTTGAGTGAGAACGACCATGCCCCAAACACACGGCGCACTCCGAGGTCAACACTCCAGCCTCCTTGACGAGAGCCTTGTGCGGAGAGCATCTTCGAATTGTAGTTGCCGGTGGCTTGAAGCGAAAGCGACCATGGAAGCCTCATATTTGCCATCATTCTCGCGCTCCACGCGAAGCTGTTTTGCTTCGACCCGCTCAACGGAATAAGGTTGCCACTTTCTGCTCTGAAGTCATAGTTCCAACCTGAGATGTGATTATTATAGAGGTTGACAGTGGTGGTAAGGTCGAGTCGGCTTCTAAAGAGGGAGTTCTTCGATACAATCTCACAACCGGAGTTCATCTCATCGGCGATGTTTGCCCAGGTTGAGTACATTACGTCCCCGTCAAGATAACTGATGCGATTCATCATGTCGGAGCTGGTGCGCATATAAGCCGAGAGGGAGATCATATGGAATGTCCAGCTTTTAATATAATTCAACTCAAAGGAGTTGGAGTATTGTGGCTGGAGTTCCGGATTACCATAGCTTACGTTGGTAGGATCCGAGATGTCATGGAAGGAGTTGAGCTGACCACCCCACGGGCGACGTATGCGGCGTGTATAGTTCACCTGCATCTCATTGTCGTGGGGAAGGCTCCAGGATAGGAAGAGGCTGGGGAAGAGGGCAAAATTATTCTTCTTGAAGGGTGCCACATCCGCCTCGGTCTCACCGAATCCGAGTGAGCGGGTCTTTATCTGCCAAGCTTCGCCACGTAATCCGGCTGAGAAACTGAAGCTCTTGACATTTCCTCCCAAGGTGGCATAGAGAGCCGACACATTATTATTATAGATGAAACGGTTGTAGAGCTGCTTGTTCTGCTCCATATCGAGAGGTGATGTGCCGCTGTATGTGTCGGTGGGTGTATCCTCGTGGCTGTATCGACCATTGAATCCTGCCTCTAACTTCAACCAGTCAGATAGTTTGTTGGTGTAATCAACTTTCGTCTCCCAGGAATTATTGCTCATGTCCATGTTCTGTTCCTGGTATTTCTCTTCGGTACGCTCCGGATAGTCAATCTCCTCGAAATAAGATCTCCAGGAGGGACCGCCCCAATGGTTGAAACCGGCTATCACATCGAGTGTGTGGTTGTCGTTCCATTTATGGGTGTAGTTAAACTCCGCATGCATACCTTTATGGTCACCCTTGTTGCGCGACATATCATTGTTGAGAGTCCAGTTGCCCGGGACATTTGATGTATAGAGCGTGTTGGAATGGCTGCTGTTATGACCCAACATACCGAAACCATTCAATCCTATATCATCTTTGTCTGTGAGGTGGTATGTGAATCCGAGTCGCATAAAGATATTATTGCCACGGTTGGAGCTTTCACCTTGAGAGCGTGTATAAAGACCGTCGGGAGTGCCGTCTTCATTAAAGAACTGGCGGTTCATCTTTGATCCTCCGGTGTTACGTCTTAGTCGGAATCCAAGTCCGGCGAAGGCATCTACCTTAGGTGAATTGTAATTTATGTTGCCGCTTAAATTACCTCCGCCTCGCGAGTTTATACTTGCCTCCGCACTTCCGTAATAGCCGGCTTTACGGTCTTTTTTCAACACGATGTTAATGATACCGGCTGTACCTTCCGGACTATATTTCGCTGAAGGGTTGGTAATGACCTCGATACGGTCGATGGTTTCAGCCGGAATCTGCTCAAGTATCTGGGCACGGTTGTCAGCTGTCAAACCTGATTCTTTGCCATTGATCCATACTGTAACGGAGGAATTGCCACGCAGCGATACCTCACCGTCCTGGTCAACTTCCACGGAAGGTATTGACTCAAGAAGTTCTGAGGCGGATTGCCCTGCAGCGGTAACATTTGCGTCTACCGAGAACACCTTCTTATCCAACTCAAAGCGCATCTGGCTTCTCACACCTTCCACCACCACTTCCTGAAGCAGCTTGGAGTCGTCGGCAAGTTTGATGTCGCCTATATTTATATTTGAGCCTGCCACGTTTGCCTCACGTTCCTGGGTAACGCTGCCGATATTGGTTATTCTTACCAGATATTTGCCGTCTTTCACTCCTTTGAGAATGAAGGCACCGTTTTCGTCGGTGCTTGTGCCGATTGGAAGGGGTTTACCTGTTTTAGCGTTAACGAGTTGTATTGTAACGAAATCCATAGGCTCGCCCGTCGCTTTATTGAGGACCTTGCCCGTGATGTCGCCTAATGCGAAAGCCTGAAGAGACGCCATGCCAAGGCAGCATGGCAGAAGAAACCTGAGGTTCATATTGACTGTGACCGAGAAGTTGTTACTGTAGAAGCTTATTTGTTAAAAAATGTGGAATCACACTAACTGTGACTCCACATCTCCGCAAAGGTTTAACCCCTCCCCAAAAAACTTTTTTCTTTTTCAGTGTCGTTCAAGAGGAAGCGGTAAGATTACATACGCAGTCTGTGATAAAGAAGTTCCTGGCTTTGGAAAAATTCACAATACATTATTGGTTATAACTCGGTAACGTTGTGCAGGATGTTTGGGCTTATCTGGAAATTCCATTTCCAAAATACTTTGTTGGAGAAGTTTTTTTATCAATCGATTTCGCACATGGCTTTTGCTTCTCCCGATGAAATGTGCTATTTCGTCAATTCGTCTCCATCGTTTACAAAAATCAGACATCATAATTAGTTCTGCACCGCTTGCACCGTTGTCGGGGTCTGAGCTTGCACCGCT
>CAMWTL010000061.1 GCA_947177145.1 uncultured Porphyromonadaceae bacterium | reverse complement strand
ATTTATTTTGTCCGTGTGCTCCTTTTTCTTACTTTTGCATACATTATGGAATCACTGAATATCGACAAACTCTCTGCTCAAGAAAAACGTGAGCTTATCTCGCTCATAAGCCGGATAAACACCCTCACCGATAATCGTTTCAGCCCTAAAGAGGTGAAAACGTTCCGCAAGCTTATGCTTGCAGGGATGCACTCATCTTCGGCTGCTCACGACAGCAAGGGATTGCCCGTTGCTATTCTCGCTCTAAAGACAGCCATACTTTTTGCCGAGGCAATTGAGCCGGATCATAATATTCTCCTTTCCATAGGGCTTTACCCCCTGCTCACAGAAAATCTAATCGACCTCGATACCATCAGAAGCCAATGGGGAGAAGATGTGGCAGGCCTTCTCAAAGGTCTGATTGCCGTTGATAAATTCTCAAACAAAAACAACGTTGTCAATCAGGATAACTTCCGTGGGCTGATGCTCTCTCTTGCCGACGACATCCGCGTCATAATCATAATGATTGTGCGTAATCTCGTGCTGATGCGTTCCATCAACCATCATCCCGACGAGGAATGGGTGCGCAATGTGGCATTTGAAGCCAGTTGTCTCTATGCCCAGTTAGCCCATCGTTTAGGTCTTTATAAAATAAAGGGGGAACTCGAAGACCTTGCTTTAAAATACTCCAATCGCGAGATCTATACTCAGATTGCCCATAAGCTCAATCAGACCAAGAAGAGTCGTGATGCCTACATCAAGTCCTTCATCGACCCTGTGAAAGAAAAACTTGAGGCAGCCGGTCTTAAGTTTGATATCAAGGGTCGTACCAAGTCTATCTCCTCTATCTGGAACAAGATGAAGAAGCAGAAAGTAGATATAGGTGGCATCTACGACCTCTTCGCAATCCGCGTAATCATCGACACTCCTCGCGAAAAGGAGAAAAGTGACTGTTGGCTCGCCTACTCTATCCTCGCTGATATGTATACAGCCAACCCTGCCCGTATGAAAGACTGGATCTCCATCCCAAAAAGTAATGGCTACGAAAGTCTTCATGCTACGGTGATGGGTCCCGGTTCAAAATGGGTAGAAGTGCAGTTCCGCACACGCCGAATGGACCTCGTGGCTGAGAAAGGTCTCGCTGCCCATTGGCGTTACAAGGGTGTGAAGAGCGACAGTACCGACCAGTGGATGACCAATATCCGCGACATTCTTGAGACGGCTGAAAGCGGACCCATGCAGCTTATGAAGGATATGCGTATGGACGTCTACGGTAAGGAGGTATTCGCTTTCACTCCAAAGGGCGACCTTTTCCGTCTCGCTGCCGGCGCAACCGTGCTCGATTTCGCTTTTCAGATACATTCCAACGTCGGCGCACACTGCACCGGTGCCGTAGTCAACGGTCAGCACCGAAAAATCACCTATAAGATTACTTCAGGCGATACCGTTGAAATTCTTACCTCATCCAATCAGACTCCGAAAGCGGATTGGCTTAACATTGTGGTTAGCACCAAAGCCCGCAATAAAATCAAACAGAGCCTCAATGAAGATCTCCAGCGCAGGGCTGAACTGGGCAAGGAGCTTCTGGAACGACGAGCCAAGAACCGAAAGATTGAGATTGAGGAGTCTGTGCTGATGAAGCTCATCCTCAAACAGGGCTACAAGTTTGCCAATGAGTTTTTCGCCGATATGGCAGAGGAGAAGATTGACCCCGGTAAATTCCTCGCTTCCTATATAGAGGAAGTCGCCCCGAAATCGGAAGTTCAGAAGGTTTCGGCAGGTGAGTTCCAGATGCAGCGTGATGATGAGAAAGAATCCAAGTCAGACGTCCTCAAGATTGGTGAGAAGTCCATCAACGGGCTTAAGTATAAATTTGCCAAGTGCTGCGCTCCGATATACGGCGACGAGGTGTTCGGCTTCATCAGTTCTGACGGTGTGGTTAAGATACACAGATGTGACTGTCCCAATGCCGCCAATATCCGCGATCGCTATCCCTATCGCATCATACGTGCCGATTGGAGCGGCAAAGAGGGCGATATGCTTCCTGCCACCCTGAGAATAATCGGCAATGACGACCTCGGCATTGTGGCAAACATCACCTCTATTATCTCCAAGGAGATGAATGTGAATCTGCGTAACATTTCCGTTGACAGTCACGACGGGCTTTTCCAGGGAGTCCTCGTGGTAGCTGTAAAAGATCAGCGTCAGCTCACCACTTTGCTCCGGAAACTCAAAACTGTAAAAGGCGTAAAAGACATTCAGAGACTATGACAAAAGATATTAAAAGACTATTGATTCCCATCGCATCCGTTGTGTGCCTTCTCTTGCCCTCGTGTCGTGTCAAGACACCCGAGGCTGTGCAGGAGCGTCAGAACTGGCTTTTAAGCCTGAACGACTCTATCACTAAATATGAGAAGGAACGTGCCGATGTGGAAGTGCAGCTAAAAGAAGCCCAAGAAAAGGTAGGTGGCATCGTCGGCTACTTTGACTATGTTAATAATCCACGCCAAGTTGAGGGTTACTATATCTTCAACGGATGGAAAGACAAATATCCTATGCAGAAGACTGCCCTCGTGGCACGTGTGACGGAGGATGAACGATTTGAACTTATCGCTACCCTTACCGGCGGTCAGTTTAATGAAATCGGAGTTATGGGCGCGGGCGAGACGGTGTCTTCCGACGTCGTGCCTCACGATCAGGCTCTTAATTATCGGGCTGGCAATCTCAACACAGTTTGCTTCTATGGAGCTAAGGCAGATTCTGTTGGAGAATTTATATCTTCACATTCCACCACAGAGATTACAGTAGTCTATCTCGATGGAAAAAAGACAGGCTCACTTATCCTGCCATCCGATGAAAAGCAAATGGTGGCACGTACCTGGGAACTTTATGCTGCCCAACGGCACCTCCATTCTTTAGAAAAAGAATTACCCCGGCTTTCCGGCAAAATCGCAGCTTGCAGAAGAATGCTTGAAAAAGCTGACTCAACCGCCGACCGCCGTTAAATGTTATAGTTTTAGCAGGTAGCAAATTTACCTGCATTTATGAGAATATTATAATCTTTTAAGAGTTACTTATAACCCGATTTTTATGGAATTAAATGAAAAAGACCTTGAGATCCTTACCGTAAAAGGCATCTCTCAGGAGAAACTGGCTGAGGAGCTTGATATGCTTGCCAAAGGTTTCCCCTATCTGAAAATAGAAGGTCCGGCTACACCCGGACACGGTATCTCCGTGCTCTCACCCGAAATGGAGGAGCAGGCTGCTAATCTCTGGAACCAATATCTTGCCAAAGGTGGCAAAGTATTGAAGATGGTTCCTGCCAGCGGCGCTGCATCACGTATGTTCAAAGATCTTTTCTCATTCGTAAACGGTAAGAAGGATAAGCCCGACACGCCCTTTATGAAGAAATTCTTCGAGGAGATCGAAGACTTCGCTTTCTTCGCAGAGCTTAACTTCACATGTCTCCAGCTCTACGGTTTGAGCGTTGACTCTCTCGTGAAGGAGAAACGCTACAAAGACGTTGTTAAGGCTCTCATCGAAAAGGAGGGTATGAACTACGGTCAGCTTCCGAAAGCTCTCCTGCGCTTCCATAAGGTATCAGGCTCTTCCCGCACAGCTCTTGAGGAGCATCTTGCTGAAGGTGCACAGTACGCCTCCGGAAAAGATGGCAAGGTTCGTGTACACTTCACAGTGAGTGAAGACCATCTCCCCTTGGTACAGATGAAGTTTGAGGAGATGAAGGGTAAGCTTGAGCATGAATATGGCGTTGAGTTCGAACTCTCCACAAGTGTCCAGAAACCCTCTACCGATACAGTGGCTGCCAACCTCGATGGCACTCCCTATCGTGAGAAGGGGGGTCTCTTCTTCCGTCCCGGCGGTCACGGCGCACTTATCGAGAATCTTAACGACCTCAATGCAGATGTCATCTTCATCAAGAACATCGACAATGTTGTGCCTGATTCCCGTAGAGCCGACACCCTGAAATATAAGAAAATCATCGGTGGTGTGCTTGTAAGCGTGAAGCAGAAAGCCAACGAATATTGCAAGATTCTTTCTGAGGGTGTACCCTCCGACGAGAAACTTCAGGAGATGCTTGACTTCGTACGCAAGGTGCTTTGCATCACCCATGATACCGCCGACGATATGGTGGCAGCTGCAAAGGCTGAGTACATCTTCTCCAAGCTCAACCGTCCCTTCCGTGTATGCGGTATGGTGAAGAATGAGGGTGAACCCGGTGGTGGTCCGTTCCTCGCATATAACCCTGACGGAACTGTAAGTCCCCAGATTTTGGAATCAACCCAGATTGATCCCAATAACAAGGAGGCTCAGAAGATGCTCAAGGAGAGCACTCACTTCAATCCGGTTGACCTCGTAGTGAGCACAAAGAACTGGAAAGGCGAGAAATTCAATCTTCCTGATTTCGTTGACAAAGCCACCGGCTTCATCTCACAGAAGAGCCGTGAGGGTGTAGAGATCAAAGCTCTTGAGCTTCCCGGTCTTTGGAACGGTGCGATGAGCGACTGGAATACGGTACTTGTGGAGGTGCCCGTAAGCACTTTCAACCCCGTTAAGACGGTCAACGATCTCCTCCGTCCTGCCCATCAATAAAAAAATTTGAATAAAAAGCATGTTATATGCAATAACCGTAACATACATGCGTTATATAGATACGATTATTGTATTTGCACTGTGTTTTATTCATGGTATTAGAATTTAATGCTTTTTCAGAGAGTGGAGTTGTGAAACCCCGCTCTCTTTCTTTTATGGAAAAGAATAAATCATTAAATCCAACGTTATAAATTAAAATACTAAATCTGATGACATGAAACTGTTTACTAAACTATCCATCATTTCTTTGGTTGGAGGCTTGATGCTTGGTTCCACCCTTGATATTTCTGCCAAAGAATTTACCCGTATTGCTACGAGCGACAATGGCGACGGCACATTCAACAACCCTGTCCTCTTCGGGGATTTCCCCGATATGGATGTGGTATTGGTAGGCGATACTTATTATATGGTCTCCACAACTATGTTTATTTTCCCCGGTGCCACTGTGCTGAAATCGAAAGACCTCGTAAACTGGGAATACTGTGCCAATCCATTGAAACGTATCGAAAACAGCGAACCATATAATCTTGAAAACGGTAAGAACCGCTACGGACACGGACAATGGGCTACCTCTCTCCAATATCACGACGGCAAATTCTATATGCTCTTCCTCACCCTCGACGAAGGCGGTTTTCTGCTAACAGCTGAAGACCCTGAGGGAGATTGGGAATTTCACAAGTTGCCCGAGGGCTTTTACGATTGCGGAATTATGTTCGACGATGACAAGACATATGTGGCATACGGTATCGGTGAAATCCACATTGCCCAAGTTGACGAAAACTTCCATAAGATAAAAGATGCGGTTGTGGCAAAATGTTCCCTTGATACCGGTATGGAGGGCTGCCGACTCTATCATATTGGTGATTATTACTATATTTACGCCACATACCCCGGATGGCCCGGTCGACAGACCATCCTACGTTCCAAGGACCTTTGGGGACCCTATGAGGAGAAAATGGTGCTTGCCGACAATACAGCCACACATCAGGGCGCACTTGTTCAGACTCCCGCCGGAGAATGGTGGACTCTCCTTTTCCGTGATAACGGCACACTCGGACGTATGCCCTTCCTCCTGCCTGTTAAATGGGTTGACGGTTGGCCCGTTATCGGCACCAACGGCACTGCCGGTGAAAAATATACCAAACCGATCACCGATGAACCTGTCGCCATCACTCCCCTACCTACTAACGACCCCTTCCGCAATCATATGTTAGGGAAACAATGGGGCTGGAATCACAATGATGATATGTCGAAATGGTCGCTAACACAACGGCCCGGATATATGCGCCTATATACCGCCTCAGTCACTAATAATCCCTACCAGGCACGAAATACCCTTACACAAAGAGTTCTTGCCTACCACTCCGATAAAACAAAGTCTTACGGAACTATCGCTGCCGACATTTCCCATATGGCAGAGGGTGACGTGTTCGGGTTTGGCGTCTTCCAAGATCCTATGGCTTTCATTGGCATTAAGATGGTCAATGGCAAACCTCTTTTAATGTACCGCTCCTCCTCACTTACCAATAAGGTGTCACTGACAGAAAAGTTCGGTTCTGAAATAGATAGCGATGTCGTATACCTAAGAGTTGTGCCAAGTCACACCTCCGGAAAGTGTAATTTCTACTATAGTCTTGATAATAAGACCTACCAATCTTTTGGTCCGGAATTTAAGATGGAATATGATCTGAGTGTATTCACAGGCAATAAATTCGCTATACTCAACTACGCCACCCAAGCACTCGGAGGCTACGTCGATGTCGATTGGTTTACTACAGAGCCGGAGTTTGAAGAAAGTGAATTTTATGGTAATGACTTCGATGGCTATCCGGATGAACTCTTGACAGTGAGCCGACTTGAACTTAATTCTGATTCCGATATAATGCTCCTCACCGGCTCTTCAAGCTCATTGGAAGTCAAAGCGATTTATATGGACGGGCATAGTGTAGATGTCACCACGGCTGCCACTTATGAGTCATCCAACGAAGAGGTTGTGAAACCGGTTAACGGTCGTCTTACAGCCCTTAAGGACGGCACCGCAACCATAAAGATTTCCTATGCCGGTGAAAAGGGTCTTCCTGCTACAGCTATTGTTAACTTTACCGCTACATCTTTCCCAATTGTGGAAGGTATGTTCAATCCAAATATATGGGAAAAAGGTACTTTCGACGAAGCGACCCACGAAGTGACAGTAGGTCAATACGGATTTGCAGGATGGCAATACTCATCGGGAATCGACCTCTCAGACTACAAATATTGTGTTGCCAAAGTAAGCGACTGTAAGGAGGGTGGACTCTCATTCCGTCTTTTCGACATTGATAGTTATTGGACCGATGCCTCTGAAAACGGTTTTGATTCTAACGGTTTCTCAATCGTTAATCTCCAAGAGCTTAAATCCACCAAGGGGAGAAAGATGGATCCCTCTCACATTTACATAGTGGGATTCTGGGGTTACGGTCATAAACCATTTATCCTTGATAAAGTTTATCTGTCTAACTCTGATGATCCGGCTTCCGTAGAGGGTCCCGTAATTTACGATTCCAATGCTTTGGTAGATGTCTATACCGTTACAGGTATTCCGGTAAGAAAACACGTTATTAACTCTGAGGCTACTACCAATCTTCCGGCAGGCATATATATCGTAGGCAATAGAAAAGTCGTAGTCAAAGACTGACCCCCCTACTCTCCTATCTCAATTCCCTTGAGTGTTCAGGTCTTTTACTAAATTATCTATTTGGGGTAACATTCAAACATTGTAATGCGTTATTCATTAAAATTAATAAATTGTTATGAAAAAACTGACTCTAATTATCGGGGCACTCGTTGCAATGACAGTAGTGTGTCTTTCCTGTTCTTCGAAGAAACAATCAGGTACAGGTGAAACTAATGAAGGTAAAGTTTTGGTATGCTACTTCTCAGCTACCGGGACAACTGAAAAGGCAGCTCAGCGGATTGCAGAGCTTACCGGAGGCAAGCTCCACAATATCGAACCTAAAGTGCCATATACTGAAGCTGATCTTAACTGGCGCGATTCCCTTTCTCGCAGCTCTGTTGAGATGCGCAACAAGTCTTCACGTCCCGAACTTAAAGATTCTCTGACAGATTTATCAGAATACTCGGTTGTCTTCATCGGCTATCCCAATTGGTGGAACACTCACCCAACAATCATCAACACGTTCATTGAAAACAATGATCTGAAAGGTAAAACAATTGTGCCGTTTATGACCTCGGGTGGCAGCAACATCCTTAACAGTGAAAAAGAACTTCACGAGTCATATCCGACCCTCACCATCACAAAAGGACTTCTAATGAATGATGTCTCAGACGATGACATCAAAAGCTGGCTGAAAGAAATCGGTATGTAAAAAAAGTAGGAATGGCATTATCAACTTGACTGATAATGCCATTCCTACTTTAATGAATTCAATGTCGCTCTTTCAGGCTGCACACGACCTTTCTAACCACAACAGTGTTAACAACCGTTATTTATGCAAAAAATCTGATTGTATTCCCAAAATTAGCCAATTATTTGCTAACTTCGCATTATGTTTGCAAAACGAGCATTTCTATTCTGCGCCGCATTGGTTTATTTTGCGGTAGCTTTTTCTCAGCCGGGAGGTCAGACACTTTCTCGGAGAGGCGTCAACACCCCTAACAATCAGACAGCCCAACATTCTTCTAACCAGCCTGACACAATACGCGAAGGCAGTGCGTGGACATTGACATTTCCATTAGGCGACCATGTTGAGAGCACTCTCGACACCCTCACCTATAATTTCCAGCGTACCACTATTCCAACTATGGTATCGGATGCCTATGCCTCTACCGGAACAATAGGTGCAGAGGGTATCAATTTGCTTTATTTGAGCCGTCCTCGTAGGGCTACCTTCTTCTTCCAAGATGCCCTCGATGCCTGGATTCCTACCTTCAAACGGCAGAAATTCTACAATGTCTATGTGCCCACCACTATTCTCTCCTACAAATTCGGAGGAAACGACTATAACCATAAGGACCGTCTGCAAGTGGATTTTGCCGGAAACGTGAACCGCCGCATTGGTATAGGCGCTACCATGGACTATAACTACTCCAAAGGTGCCTATGAAGCGCAAGCTGTGAAAGATTTCGCTTTCGGCTTCTCCACGTATTATATGGGCGATCGCTATGAGCTTCAGGCATTCTACAACCATTTCAATTTTCTCAATAAAGAGAACGGTGGTATTACCAACGACCTTTATATTACCGATCCGGCAGAGCTTCAGGGTGGTGTCACAAAGATTGATCCTAAAAGTATCCCTACCCGACTCACTGCTGCCCATTCAAGGGTAAATGGTGACGAATTGTTTATGACCCACGCCTATAAAATGGGGTTCTGGAAATCCGTTGAGGTTAATGATACACTGACACGTGAGGAATATGTGCCGGTGACACGCCTCATATATTCCTTTGATCTTCAGCATCGCCGTCATATGTTCCGCAATGACAATGTGTCTCAAGGGAAAGATTTCTGGAAAAATACATATCTCGACCCAACCGGTACACTCGATTATACCTATCTCATTCAGATGACCAATTCCGTTGGTGTGGAGCTTATCGAAGGATTTCAAAGGTGGGCAAAGTTCGGCTTATCGGCATACATATCGTATCAGACGCAGAGATATAAGCAGGCTACCCATTTCCATCAGCCGGAACTGTCGGAAACAGAGGTTGAGCAGCTTAGCCCACTGCCGGAAAATTTCTATGTGGCACCAACATCCGTAAGAAATCTTCTCTGGGTAGGCGGTCGCCTTAATAAAGATAAAGGTTCTATCTTGAAATATGCGGCAAGTGCCCGATTCGGACTTGTCGGTGATGTCATAGGTGATCTTGAACTTGACGGCAGCATCAACACCCGCTTCAAACTCTTCGGCGACTCCGTAAAATTCACAGCCAAAGGAGAGTTCCGCAACACTGCCCAACCCTATCTCCTGCAAAATTACATCTCCAACCACTTCGCGTGGAAAAATGATTTCGGAAAGACACGCACATATCGTGTGGAGGGTGAACTTCTCATTCCTTGGACGAAGACAACTATTGGTGCCGGTGTGGAGAATATCCAGAATATGGTTTATTTCAACAGCAACTCTCTTCCGGTGCAGGACGGAGGCAATGTTCAGGTGTTCTCCGCAAAGATAGAACAGCTTTTTAAAGTAGGTATTCTGAACTGGAATAACACTGTATATTATCAGAAAACCTCCAACGCCGCAGTGCTTCCACTGCCGGAACTCGCCATTTACTCCAATCTTTTCCTAAAATTCACAGCTTTCAAAGTGCTGAAACTTCAGATAGGTGTCGATTGCGATTACTACACAAGATATAACGGACTCGATTATCAACCTGCCACGATGTCTTTCCACGTGCAAGGAAGTGAACCCGTTAAAATCGGCAACTATCCCTTCTGTAACGCCTACTTCACAGCAAGGCTTTACAAGACACGCTTCTATATTCTTTGGAGCCACGTCAACCAAGGGATGTTCTCTAAGGAGAGCTTCATACTTCCCCACTATCCTTTTAACCCGCGTAAACTCGAATTCGGATTGTCGGTAGACTTCTCGAATTAAACAGGTAAATTAAATACCTTACTCTGATATGAGAACATACAAAACCAAATACACGCAGACCGCACTATATATCCTTTTACTCATAGCGGCTTTCGCAGTGATGGGTATGACACGCCGTTGCGGATCATATCATTCTCTTCCTCCCGTGGCAACAGGCGACAGTCAAGGTGACACCCTCGACGTAGCTGTTGTGTATGGCCCACTCAGCTACTATATCTACGATGACACATTAGGAGGGTTGAATTACGATTTACTCAAACGGATGTCTAAGGATACCGGTACACCTGTAAAGCTCTGGCCCGTGTCTGACCTTCACGAAGCCCTGACCTCCCTTCAAAAGAACAAATATGATATGCTTGCCTCTCTACCTGCCGATGCAGCAGTGAAAGAAAAGTTTCTCACCACACGTAGTGTCTTTCTCGATCGTCTTGTCCTTGTTCAACTCAAAGGCAAGGATGGGAAACAGAAAATCTCATCTGCACTCGATCTCGGCAAGGACACAGTATTCATTGAAAAAGGCTCTCCTGCCGCATCACGACTTTCCAATCTTTCTGAAGAGACAGCAATCGCTATCCCGGTCAGCGAAGTAAATTTGTCGGAAGAATACCTTTGTATGAAAGTTGCAACCGGAGAATTCCCCTTGGCAGTGGTAAATGAGAAGACAGCTCAAAGGATGCAGCATCAATATCCCAATCTATCATTTGAAAATCCGGTGAGCTTTTCACAATTTCAGGTCTGGATCATGCCGCAGAAAGATACCTTACTACAGAAAAGCACTGACAAATGGCTTGACTCCTATCTCCAATCTGAAGCCTACCAAGAGCTCCTTACCCGCTACAATCTCTAAGGAAGCCCTCTTCTCTGCCATAAACCATAAACTCTAAACCCTAAACCCCACCCATGGCTCTCAAGAAAATAAAGATTAATCTCCTCGTCAAGATTCTCATAGCAATCGGACTTGGCATTCTCGCCGGACAATTTTTCCCGATTTGGCTCGGAAGGTGTTTCGCCACTTTCAACGCCATTTTCAGCCAATTCTTAGGCTTCATCATCCCATTGCTGATTATCGGTTTCGTGGCACCTGCCATTGCTGAAATCGGTAATCAAGCGGGTAAGATGCTGCTTCTTACGGCAGCCCTCGCCTATCTCTCGACCACTCTTGCCGGTTTCATGAGCTTTTGGGTAGGCGATTCCACCTTCCCTTACCTCATTCATCCGCGTCAGCTTGGTGAACTGGAAAAAGGTCACGACCTGCTCCCATTCTTCAACATAGAAATGCCACCGATTATGGGTGTTATGTCGGCACTTGTCCTCGCTTTCCTCTTGGGCATCACTCTTGCCTATATGAAAGGGGATACAATGAAAAGTCTCCTTAACGAGTTCAGAGAAATAATCTCAATGTCAATCGGCAAAGTCATTATCCCCCTCCTTCCACTCTATATCTTCGGAATTTTCCTTAATATGACAGTATCAGGCGAAGTTGCTACTGTTCTCTCAGCCTTTGCGAAGATTATTTTGATAATATTTGCAATGCACATATTCCTCCTGCTATTCCAATATGCTATCGCCGGAATTGTGGCGAAGAAGAATCCTCTGAAGATGCTCTATACTATGCTTCCGGCATATTTTACCGCTCTCGGAACACAGTCTTCAGCTGCCACCATTCCCGTCACTTTACGTCAGGCAGTCAAGATGGGCGTAAGCGAAGGCGTGGCAGGGTTTGTCATTCCTCTCTGCGCCACCATTCATATGTCAGGCAGCTGTATGAAGATTGTGGCGTGTGCCCTTGCCCTTATGATAATGGAAGGTATACCCTACGATGCGCAGATGTTCTCCGGGTTCATATGTATGATAGGCATCTCAATTATAGCAGCTCCCGGAGTGCCCGGTGGAGCCATAATGGCATCTTTGGGACTGCTTGCAAGCATCCTGCATTTCACGGAAGCTGACCAGGCACTTATGATTGCCCTTTACATTGCAATGGATAGCTTCGGAACTGCCTGCAACGTTACCGGCGACGGTTTCATTGCTGTAATCGTTAATCGCATCTTCCCGACTCCCTCTACACCATCCGACCAAGAAGCGACCGCTACAATTCTCGAATCTTGAAAGCAGCTACACGGTCCACCAATCAATCTTCTGATTCACTCTTCTGAATGAATTGTCAGCTTTCTGATTGGAGACGATGTTTGAAATTGGAGTTACGTGTTGTGGCAGGAGAATTCCCTACCGCATAACGCAATGCCTCCTCCTCGCCCACAAGTACGCAGAGGTTTGAGGCACGACTTACCCCGGTATAGAGTAGATTCCGATATAGCATAGGCTTATGTGCCATCGTGATCGGGAATATCATATATTTCACCTCAGAGCCTTGAAGCTTATGCACGGTTGTGGCATAGGCAAGCACCAATTCGCTCAGTTCTGTTCTGTGGTATTTCGAGGTATGGCCGTCGGAATAGGTCACCTCCAACCACTGCTCCTCAGGGTCTACTTTTGTTATATGTCCCATCTCACCGTTATAGACTCCCCGCTCACGTGAATTGGCGGTCTGCATCACGGGATCCCCAAGACGCATAACTGTGCCCCCACGCCGTAAGGCTGGACTGTCAGGATTAAGTTTATTCTGTAAATCTATGTTAAGCTGACGTGCTCCCAAAGGACCAATCTGCTGAGGTGTCACTACTTGAATATCCATCGGTGATATGCCGTGGCTTTTCGGTAGCTCATCAGTCATAAGTGAGATGATGCGGTCGTGTATCTTCTTGACTGACGGCTCCGGAATAATCATAAAATCACGTTCCGGGTCAGAGGGTGGAATCTCACCTGAATTTATGGCTCTTGCACCGGATGCTATCATACTCCCCTCTGTCTGACGGAAATTCTCATCAAGATGTGCGATAGGTACCGCTTTTGAGTCAATCATATCACGCAATACATCACCTGCACCGATGGCAGGCAACTGATCGACATCACCCACCAAAAGTACCCTTGTACCGGGTTTCAAAGCTTGAAGCAAATGATTGAAGAGTACCTGCTCCATCATTGAGCCTTCATCAATTATTAGAGCATCGGCATCAATTTTACGGTTGCTGTAGCCGTGTCCCTGTATGTAACCTAACAACCTGTGTATGGTCATTGCATGCCGTCCCGTGAGCATCGTCATTCGTTTTGCAGCACGGCCGGTCGGCGCAGCTAAAATCACCTTCTTACCCTGTTTTTCCAATGTTTCAATGATACCTTTCAGCACAGTTGTCTTGCCCGTACCAGGTCCGCCGGCAAGCACCATCACCGGAGAGTTCAGAGCCTTTTGTATAGCTTCCAACTGAGTTCGGGTATAAGTATGTCCGCTATTATCCGTAGTTGGAATATCTTCCATCTTCACAGGTTCTATGGAGGTGGAGGCAAGTTCCGATAATTTGGCAGCCCCCTCCTTTTCAGCCTTATAGAAAACAGGTAGGTAAAGACCTCCTCTGCTATTCACAAGTCTTCCGCTCTCAACCACCGGTTCAATCTG
>CAMWTL010000060.1 GCA_947177145.1 uncultured Porphyromonadaceae bacterium | reverse complement strand
AGAGCCATATCGGAGGTTACATCTTTCTGTTCTATTATCACGGGATAGGGATCGGTGTCATAGTTGGCATTCTCTCCGTCGCGGTAGATTGTAGCACGATAAGTGCAGCCCGGATCAAGGAAAGCAAGATTAATGTTGGCTACACGTGCCTCATCGCCTGTGGCACTACCTACGAACCAGTTGTCGCCACCTTTCTCTTTGCGTGCAGTGGTGATATATTTACCGATTTCAGCTTCCGGGAATACGGTACGTTCCCAATCGGTTGGACAGTCACATACAAACTGGAAGGGACCGGGATTAGCTTCGTAGTTTTCAATCTCGTCAGATGCCATTTGGAGAGGTGAATAGAGTATGACGAAAAGAGCCAATTGTTTTGCAAGGGTGGTGTTGACGTGTGTCTGAGGCATAACAGGATTTTCAAAGCGGAAGGTGACGGGAGTAAAATCCATAGGTCCTGCCAAACCTCTGGTGAAGGGGAGTGTCACAGTGTGGCTTGGAGGGTTACCACCTTCGGGACACCAAGCGTCCCATTCCTGACCACGCACACCTTCCTGAGTCATAAGGTTGGGATAAGTACGTTGCAGACCGGTAGGCATCACGGGTTCATGATTGTCAATAGCAAGGTTATGGGCAGCTGCGGTTTCTATTACCTTGCGATAGTGACGCACACCGAACTGGCTGCTATGACGCTCCTTGTCGTCGAGGAGATCGCCTACATACCCGGTCTTTACATAATGCATACCGTTATCTTTGTAGAGCTTCATACCATCCGCCATCTGACGCTCGTAGTTGGCAAGCTTACCTCCGGTTTCGTGGTGCCCTATAAGTGCTACACCTTTTTCACGGCCATAACGATTGATCTCGGCAATATCGAAATCCTCATACGGACGGGTGAAGGAGAAGTCCCATGTTGCCCAATCGTGGTTCCAGCCCTCTACCAACACACCTCCGAAGTTGTGGCGTGCGGCAAAGTCCATATAGCGTTTCACATTCTCAGTTGTAGCTCCATGATTTTCTCCGGCTTCCCATGTGGCAGTCTTCATATGATAGCACCACCATACACCTATATATCTTTGGGGCTTACAAAATTCTTCAGCGTTTTCTATGGCACACGGTTCATTGAGATTAAGCATTATGCGGCTCAAAGCCATATCACCGGCATTGTCGGCAATGATGAGTGTGCGCCAGGGTGATACACGTACATTGGTGACATATACAGCATCACCGTTCATCCAGGGAGTGAGTCGGGCACGCAATGTGTTGCTTCCGGGAGTTGCTTCCACGTTCATCGCGGCATAATCTGTTAGGTTTGCTTGATGAAGAGCCATGTGTGTGCCGTCAGAGGCACGGAGGGTAACGGGGGTACTTACGTAGCCCATACTGTCAAGGGGCATCTCACGGAAGAGGGCTTCATAGAATCGGTATCCCTCTGCGGGAATTGACCACGTTGTGTGGTTGTCGGCAAAAGCAAATTCCGTAAGCTCATTCATAATAGTGAAGTCGCCAAGGTCTTTCTGACGTGGAAATTCATAACGGAAACCTATACCATCATTGAAGACACGAAATACAATGTCGAGTGTGCGTCCGGGAGCAAGCTTTTTCTGTGCAAGAGTCACGCGCAGTTCGTTGTAGTTGTCGGCTATTTCAGCCTCTTCACCCCACACGGGATGCCATGTTTCGGAATGGCTGTCTTGTGAAGATCGAGCCACTGAGAAACCCTCGCTGAAATCAACACCATCCTTGATGTCGATACCGAGGCGAGAAGGGCTGAGGATAGTTTTACCATTGCGCTCTACGGAATATTTAGCTATACCTTTATCGGTGTCGAACTTGAGCGATATGTTGTTGTCGGGGGATGACACGGTCAAAGGCTTTGCGGATACCATTAAGGCTGAGGCAGCCATTACGGTGAATAATATAGACTTAATACCCATAGCTTAGTTCTTTGTTACATTGATTTTGTGCTTGTTGCCATCAATTACGATGGTATAGTTGCCGGCTTCGGTCACGACCCACTTATTGTCGGGATTGCCGTTGGGCATCAGAGAGATCTCATCATTTGCCACTCCGCTCCCGGAAATTGTGGTTCCCCCGATGGTGGGCATGATAAATGCACCTCCCCAGTTGCCCGGTTCCATAGGGCACTTGAACTCACCTTCATTGAGCTGTCCTACATATTGGAATACGTTTTCGCTTACCTCAGTCATAGGTGTCGGAGCATCAATATTCCAGTCGGCGGGAGTGGCGTTGCCTACGAGCCAGAGGGCAGGTATCTCATAAGGAGTTACCGGAATCTCCACTACTACGAGGTCTTTATCATTGTCGCAGCTTGAAAAGGTGATAAGAGCGAGAGCTGCCAAGGTATTGAATATATTTAGAGTTTTCATAAGGGTTGAAAATAAATGAGGAGAGAGGAGGGATTATATAAACTTCGGATTGCCTGAAAAGTATAGATTGTTTAGCTTGAAAAGATACGATCAGTAGCCGGGATTCTGAACTAAATTATGGTTGGTGTCAAGTGCCTTACGCGGAATCGGGAAGATAGCAGTGTGAGAATCGGCATCTACATTCTTGTCCCACCAAGCTTCGGAGTTAAACTTGCCGAAACGGATAAGGTCGGTGCGTCGGCGACTTTCAGCGAAGAATTCACGTCCCCACTCGTCGAGCAGTTCCTGTTCGGTAAGAGAAGCATTGCCTTCGGGAGCATAGAGCGTGGTGGTCCAAGAAGAGGAGGGATAGTTGCGCTTGCGTACACTGTTGAGGAGTTTGGCAGCCTCATCCTTCTGTCCTTGACGGAACTTTGCCTCAGCCAAAGAATAGATCACCTCGGCAAGACGAATCTCAACATAGTCGGATTCGAGTTGTCCCTGCTCATCGTCGGCATAAAAGGGATATTTTGCGAAGTGATAGCCTGAATTGTGGTCGCCGCTCTGAAGATTGCTGGTCTTGTCTTCGGGCCATTCCCCTTCAGCAAGTCCTGCGAAGTGACCTACTGCGTCGCGTATGTCAAGTTCATAGTTTCCGTATGGGTCGGTCACAAATTCCTCCCCCTCCTTCACAGATGGAAGTTTACCGAATATGAAGAGACCTTCACGTCGGCTGTCGCTGGTATTGCGGTAGAGCTTCAGCCGCACATCTTCCGGATAATTGCGGAATTTCTGAACAGTGTTGCCAAGTGTATAATTATACAGATTTCCTGAGAGGTCATAGCTCGGTGTGCAGGCGTATTTACAGTTGTGATCGCCGGCTTCCGCTTTCTGGTCGCCTACATAGTAGCGGAACTGTGAGGGGGTACTCCACCAGTAGGTGTCGCCCTGATAATGCCAGAATGTATAGCCTTGTGCAGCGGGGAAAGCGAAGATCACTTCAGGGCATTTTTCGTTGTCCCAGTCGAAAGATGCGTCCCATGTGTCAGCGAGGGAGTATGAACCGAATTCACCGTTGAGAATGCGTTGTGCCCATGTTACACAGTCGGTATAACGGTCAGTCCCGATCCATGTCTGAGCATTCAGATAGAGGCGTACGAGGAGAGCTGCTGCTCCGGCTTTGTTCCATTGAGCCTGTTGCAGTTCATTGCCGCCGGTAGAGGTCTTTGTAGCTAAGAGTTCCACGCACTCCTTAAGCTCACTCTCCACGAAATTGAAAATCTCTACAGGCTCAACCTGTCCTTTTGAATTGAGGTTTACATCCTTGCTGACTGCAAGAGGAACGTTGCGGAAAGAGTCGAGCAAGCGGATGTAGAACCAGGCACGGAGAGTGCGGCACTGGGCTTTGAGGTTGTTGAATTCTGCTGTAGAGAAGCCGAACTGTGAAGCCGAGAGAGTCTCAAGGTCGTCGATCACATAGTTGGCTTGCATAATTCCCTGATAACAGCCGTTCCATTCGCTTTCGATAGTGCCCTCTTCGTTGGTCCAGGTGTGGTAGTGATAGCGACGCCACACTCCACCGTCGTCCCACCATCCGTCACGTGAGGGGGTAATAAGCTGGTCGGCAGAAAGCTCGTTGAGCACGTGGCGGCTTTGGATGCTCCAATAGCCATGCTCGAAGGGACGGAACACTGCGCGTACCACATCGTTGCGAGTGTTATAGTAGTTTTCTGATCCTACCTGATCATAAAGGTTTTCATCAAGGTTGGTGCAGCTTGTAGCTGAGAGAGCACCGAGTGCCAGGGCAATGGCAAATTTATATAAATTCATGATTACTTGTCTGTTTAAGGTGATTGTAAATCTTGCAGAAGAAATTTAACCAAGTTTTTGCGGTTTTCAGCTTTTTAGAAGTCAAACTGTGCTCCGAATATAAACTGGCGGCATGAGGGATAATAGCTGCGAGAGCCTGTTGCACCGGGAGTGAGTCCGTTTGTCTGGAAAGAGGAGGGGTCGATGCCACTGTAACCTGTGATTGTGAAAAGGTTTTTGGCAGTGAAAGTTAAACGGATGTTGTCGATGAAGCGTTTGTTGATATTGAAGGTGTAACCCAATGTGAGCGCGTCGAGCTTAACATAGTCACCTTTCTCAAGATAGTAGTCTGTCACCTCCTGACTCCCTTTGAGCACCGCATACTTACCGTAGGCTTTCTTCATGACATTGCCGTTGAAGCTCTGGTGGCCATAGTAGAAATCGTGGATGTTGAAGATGTCGTATCCAAATGCTCCACGGAAGAAGAGGGAGAGGTCGAGGTTCTTGTAGCGGAAAGTATGGGTCATTGAGGCTGTGAATTTCGGAAGGCCGTTGCCCACTACCTGACGATCTTCCTCAGTGCCTTCGGAGGCAAGTTTGATGTTGCCCTCCTTGTCATAGATTGCCCAATTGCCGTTCTCGTCGATTCCTGCATAGCGATACATATAGAAGTTGCCGAGGCGTATTCCCTGCTGGATGCGCTGGAGATTATGGAAAGGATAGGGATCTTCTGTACCAACTACATCATAATATTCCTGGCCTACATATTCGGAGTTGCTGAAGTTGACAAACTTATTGTCCATTGTTGCGCCTACGAAGTCAATGTTGTAGGTGAAGTCGGGTGTAGCCACCGCGTTCCAACGGAGATCAAACTCGAAACCTGAGTTACGCATTGTGCCCACGTTTACGAATGTTGAACTGAAAAGGTAGGGAGGAACCGACACGTCGTAGTCGCCGAGGAGGTCTTGCTGGTTGCGTGTGTAGTAGTTGAGAGAACCGGAAAGGCGGTTGGAAAGAATTGAGAAGTCGATGCCGACGTTCCAGTTCTTGGCTTTCTCCCAATGGAGATCAGGATTCACATTCTTGGCAGGACCCCAAACCTGAAAGTATTTACCGTTGTAGTAATAGTAGCCGAAGCCTGTCATTGTGTTGAGCGACATATAATTGCCGAAATCCTGATTACCTGTTTCGCCGTAGTCGGCGCGAATCTTCAAGTCGTTGATCCAAGACAAGTTTTTCATAAAGGATTCTTCTGAGATTCTCCAGCCTACTGATACTGCCGGGAAATTGCCCCATTTATGGTTGGCACCGAATTTTGATGAGCCTTCGTGGCGTAGGGAAGCGGTGAGGATATAGCGGCTGTTCCAGTCGTAGCTTACACGGCCGAAGAAGGCTATAAGCTTACAATCGTTCTTATAAGTACCCATTCCTACATGACCCTCGTCTATCGCCCATTGACCTGAGCCGAGATTGTTGGCTCCGAGACCATCATTGGGGAAATCTTTATTCTCAACGTTCAGTCCGGAATACTGGCTATACTGGTATGAATAACCTACCATTGCCTTTATATTATTGCCATTGAACGAGCCTGTATAATTGGCAAGCCATTCGAGGCTGCGTTGGAATCCCTTGGCATAGCTGCGTGAGCCTTCACCGTCATAACCGTTGTTGATGGCTTGAGTAGATGTAGAGGGACGGAACCAGTAGTTAAAGTTAGAATCTTCGTGGTCAGCCACAGTCACCTGTGTGTTGAGTGTCTGCGATGGCCAACTATCCTTGGCAAATAGGGGGAGGAGGTTGAGTTTAACTGTCAGGTCTGTTTCAAGGAGTTTTGTAGTGGCACTGTTGTCTTCGAGAGCCATCATCTCCACAGGATTATATCCGGCAGTCTGACCTGTAAAGCTGGTGTAGCGAGCATTGGCTTCGTCGTAAATCGGTGTGGTGGGATTGGCTTCAAGCGCGTTGCGGAATACATCCCAAGAAGCTATTTTACGCTCTATGACACGGGGTACGACGTTGAGGGTAAAGTTGAAAAGTCCCCCTTTAGTAGTGTGGTTGATTGAAGCACGTCCGCCAAACTCCTCACGGTTGGAGTATTTGTCTACGCCGTTTTGAGTGCGATAGTCTATTGTGGCGCGATAGTTGGTCTTATCATTACCACCGCTGATGCTCACTGTGTGGGAGGTGCCCCAGCCTGTACGTGTCACTGCATCGAGCCAGTTATCATTGCCTCCGAGGTCTACACCGTTCACTGCGTCTGCACGGAGCCTGCGGTAGCTATCGGCATCAAGCATCTTAAGCTCGTGGTTGGCTACATTAGCTGTCACTGTTCCTATATAAGATGTATGCACAGCTCCGTCGCGTGAGCCTTTCTTGGTGGTGACTACAATCACACCGTTTGAACCGCGTGTGCCATAGATTGCAGCAGCTGCGCCGTCTTTAAGTATGTCGAAGCTGGCAATGTCGTTGGGGTTGAGGTTGGTGAGATTGCCTCCGGGCACACCGTCGATCACGATGAGTGGACCAAGCCCCGCAGCACGTGATGAGACACCGCGAATCTGTATGGAAGCCTGGTTATTGGGGTCGCCCACGCCGGTGTTGGTGATAGATACACCGGGCACTTTTCCCTGAATCATCATTGTGGGGTCGAGTGAACTTGAGGCGAGGAAGTCTTCTGATCCGATATGCGCCACAGTGGATGTCACCTCTTTTTTATCCATAGTGCCGTAGCCTACCACCACCACTTCCTGAAGAAGCTTGGAGTCTTCGCTCAGACGGATTTCAATTACGCTGCGACCGTTGAGCTTCACTTCCTGTGGCTGGTAGCCCACATAACTGGCGATGATTGTAGCTTTAGGATCTACATTTTTAGGGGTAAATTCACCGTCGAGATTAGTGGCGTCGCCGATACTCGAATTCTTCACTTGCACAGTGGCACCGATAAGAGGTTCCTCTGTAGAGGCATCGATCACTACGCCTTTTACTTCCGTTGTCTGTCCCATGGCTGAGAGGGTAAGACCCGTGATCGTCAGGAGAAGCAAGATAATCTTTTTCATATGCAATCCGATTTTCATGAATGATTTCTTAATGGTCAGTGTCGGCTGAAGAGCTGTCTGTGGTGCTCTCTCAAACCGACACTGCAAAATTACGGCTTGCGTAATCCCAAATCAATCTTTTTAAAGCCAATTAAACTTTTATTAAAAGATAGACTATTGAAAATCAGATATAAATGAAGTAAAGATATAAACAAAAATTAAACTCTGAAAACGGGAAATTAAAGCCTTTTTACGGCTTGGGGATGGCTTTTACGCGGTCTTCGAACTCATTGTTGCCCACATTTGAGCGGGATTTCATCTTGGTCTTATAGACGTAGACGGTCTTTGTGGAGAGGTTGAGATAGGCAGCCACATCAGCCGGATCAGCTATTCCCAAACGCAGCAAAGCGAATATTCTGACATCCATCGGCAGCTCACCATCGGTAATTATTATGTGGTTTTCGGCATCGAAAAGTTTATTGAGTTCTTCGATAAAGTTTGGAAACAGTTTTAGGAATGCTTCATCAAACGAGCGGTAGATTCGTTGGCGCTCCTCTTTGATTCCCATTTTATAGGGGAGGAATTTCAAGTCGTCATATTTCTTTTCCTTTACAGCTTTGACAACCTCTTTGCACTTTTCCTCCACCTGATTCACGAAAGCGGTATTGACGTAGAGCGACTGCATTATGTAGCGGTCTTTGATTTCAGTGGTCTCGCGCAGCTGCTCCACAGTTTGGTTAAGAAGACTGTTTGCCTCGGCAAGTTGCCGGTGGCTTTTACTTATCTCTTTTGTCTTGTTGTCGAGTTCAGCATTAGTCTGCTCCAGTGTGCGCTTTCTTTTCTTGAGCTGTAAGAAAAGAATTACAGCTAAGATAAGAAGTCCGAGTATTATGCCAATCACAATTGCGAGTTTCCATATCTGACCGTTAATCCAGTTATAGCGTGCCTGATCAATTTTGGGCATATATCCGCTGATCTCATATTTACGCAGACGGGTGTTAAAGAATGTGGCGTCATCGAGAGCCATTTGTATATAAGGATAGGCTTCATCGTTACGTCCTTCTTCATGCAGAAGATTGGCAAGCATAGTGGCTGATGTAGTCTCAGTAGTATTGGAATGAAGGTCGGCTATTGAGGAGAGTGCAAGATAATACTCCGCTTCCTTTCTTTTCCCGGCATCAAGATGGGAGTGGGCAAGGCGAGAATAATTGATGGCTCTTTCGTGGTCAGATATGGCATAACGGCTTAATAGGGCTTTTCTGTCAGCTATGGCTTTCTCATCATTCTTATTGTCGAGCTGTTCACGGTCAATCTTTGTGTAAGCATAGATATAAGAGTCGGAGGGAGCGGTATGGAGTATAGAATCAAGGTAATCTCTGTTTAAATTGTTATAAGTGAGCCACAGCGGGGATGCCTCGCCACCCACATACGAACAGAGGGCACGGTAAAGGCGAGTGTGAAGATTATAGAAGTTGCATTTTTCCTCGGTATTCAGGAAACGGCTATCGGTTCTCCCGAGCATCTCGGAAGCCTCTTTAAAGAATCCTACTGAGATAAAATAATCGGCAAATGCCACATTGGCTTTTGCACGAAGCGCAGGAGCATCAGCACCTTCAGCAATCCTGCTCATAATCGTTGCATACCTGAACGCCGAATCTGATTGATAGGCTTTGTATTCCTCAAACAATTCATTTGCAACCTTGAAACTAAGATGACCTGAGTCGGTTTGGAGGTCTTTCTTAAGTGCATTAAGTCTTATTTCTTTTTGGCGGCGATAATCGTCGACCTTAGTCATCTCCGTATTCAGCACGTTGAGAGCTGAATCAAGTGAAACAGTGCTTGAGTTAGATAGGAGAGCAGAGGCAGGAGTATGGTTTGAGCAGCCTGTCAGTATTACTATAATGAAAGGAAGAAAAGAATATTTCAGTATAATGGAAAGTGGAATTGACATAACAGTAATATTTAATATACTTGAACAACGTAATATATTGGATGTATGGTATATGGGTATGATGGAAAAGAGTATGAAAATGAAAAAAGCCCCACCTGAGTGGAGCTTTCGATATATAAGTTAGGATTGGAACCTTCACAGAATAATCGGGAGGTTTTGGATTTTTTCTTTTTTATTCACTCATCGTAATGAAGTGCCCGGAAGTGGTGGACATTGGGGTAAGCACCAGGTCATTTCCGTCGATAGCCGGATCGTAGGAGCTGATGGCTTTTACACCGTCGGCAGTGGTTGTACCATAAGTAGCTGAAAATACTCCTGTTATAGCATCACCTTGCAGGATGAGCACATTATAGAGGTTGTGATCACTCGGTTCTGCAAATACAGTGGCAAATTCATGCTGATCATTGGTATTTATTAGCATTTCGCTATCCGGTAAAGTTTCAATAATTTCAGAAAATTCATTACGTAGGCGATCTGCATTCTCGTCTGTCTTAGCTGTTGCCGTCCGTGCTGAATTAATGTCGGCTTTACCATTAACCTGAACTGTCATATCGTTTTTGACTTTCATGCCCGGAATGTCAGAAATCGACATGTAAGCGTCATGTAATGTAGTCTGAGCAGAAGATGCTAAACTTGTGGTTGCCAATGCTATAATTGAAAGGAATAATGTTTTCATAATTTTAAGTATTAAAGCGGTTAATGTTATTTTGTTTTATCTTTAAAACTCATGGGGCAGCCAATTGGTTCATTAAAAATTGAAAAAAGATAAAATTATTTTTAATTTAACAATTTCGTGTTTTTTTATGTTAAACCAAAAGGATTTTTAAGGATAAAAGTATGATTGAATACGTAGGGTAAGCGGTTTTGATAGGGTAATGGCAGAAATCAAAATGGCACTGAAAAAGTAAATAAGCTAAAAAAGTGATTTCTCTTGAAATTAGCTTTGGCTCTATGATAAGAAAAAGATCTATCCTATGTGATGAGGGCTATCTTTATGTATAAAGTTAGCCGGTAACAATCATAAATTGGATTAGGTATGATTATAAGCCTTTTGTCGGCAAGGGTTCAAACCTTGCCGACAAAAGGCTTATACGTTGGAAATAGATAGAAGAGGGTATTATTGTTTTATGACCGCTTCAACGTCTTCAATTGTGCCTGAGAAGGGTCCGGAAGAGGCAAGTTTGATTGTACACATGGCGGCAGCAAAGCATCCGCTCTCATAGATGTCGCATCCTTGACTCCGTTTATATAGATAGCCCGCCATATATGTATCGCCGCATCCGGTGGCATCCACCACATCTTTCGGTGGGTAAGCCGGTATTTTATGAAATACACCGTCGGCATAGATAAGGCTTCCGTGATCGCCTAAGGTGAGCACCACCTCTTTTACTCCCATATCAGCTAATTTAAGAGCAGCCTCGTGGGGGTCGCTACTTCCGGTAAGCACTTCCATTTCGTGCTCGTTGGCTTTAATAATATCCACATATTTAAGAGCTTCGGCTTTTTCAGACCAGTCAACGGCAAATACCTTCTCTCCTCTCACTTCACGGAGATACCCCTGAGCGTCGATTGAGACCTTTCCTTTCGAGGCAAGATATTTAAGCACTTCCATAGGAAAATCGTCAGCGAGAAGTGTGCCGAGATGGAAAATTTCAGCTTCCACATCGCGCAGCCCCTCTATAGAGAATGGATCAGCTTTTGCAAGCACACGCTGGGAGCGGTTGTTGCTATTTTCACCATAAGAATTTTCAAAATATACCGAGTTTAGGCTTGGAAGCACCTTTACTTTCACACCTGCACGGCGCAGCTCCTCTACGGATCTTTTCTCGCTGGGAGCAAGAGCTGTGACGAGCAGGAAATCTTTTGCATGGAGTCGAGCCATGGCATAACCAAAATAAAAGGCTGTGCCACCGGGCATATATGCTGTATGGCGCGGTGTGATTATTTTATCGAGGGTGATATGTCCTACGCAGCATATGGCTGCTTTTGGGGTGTTGTGGTTCATGATAACGGAGTAAAGGGGGATGATTCCCGTATATGGGGTTTTCCGGATGCAAAAGTAACATAAATTTTTGACATAATGAAAGGATGGTGCTTTTTCACAAAGGCACCATCCTCCCATAACCAAAATTCAAGTATAAATTCCATGAAACAAATCTACCCATTTTCCAGCTCCGGAATAATAGGGCAAATGATCATCCCTCTTTCTCAAGATTGATGATGCTGTTTCTGAAAAAGCAATTTAATCGATAGTTTCACAACTTTTGTAATGACGTAATCACTTTTTTAAGCAGTTATCAACTTGTATTTGTAGGTACTAACGGATCTACCTGAATTTTGGGGGGTAGTTCCTAAAGATAGGAAACTGAAAGCGGTGAAAATAAAACCGCATTCTAAGCGCAAAATTAATGAAAATTTTTTAACAAGTAACATTTCAAATGTTAATTTTTTAGATTTAAAAGTTAATGAAACATAAAAATAACCTACTCCTTTCTTAGAATATGATTTTTATGTTTCATTAACTTCACTAAGTGATTGATTATTTTGCGCTAAGCGTCTTGAAAGCTTTATGGTAAAACTTCTATTAATCCTCGGCAAGTGCTTGGAAGTAACAATCGGCAATGGCGGTCCATTCCTCAAGGGTGCCCTGTGTGGTAAAACCCTTCACTGTTTCCGGATCACCGAGATCCTTGCGTGCAATGTCTTCGGTGAGCGTCACTACTGTCGGAGCTGCTTCCGTATCCTGATTCCAGAAGTCGTCGAAGCTGAAGGGAACACGGTCTTCTTCTATCAGATAGAGCACGTCATTGTAGCGGTAAAGACCCATAATAGTAGCGTCGCGTGTCTTTGAAGGATCGTTCTTGGAGTGGCACACCACTATGGGAAGATATTGGAAACCTGCGGTGACGTTGTTCCAGAGTATCGCGCCGATTCCACGACTTTTCATATCGGCTATCATATCACTTTTCGCTTTTGCGAATAAGGCGTCAACTGAGTCTTTATTATTTTCCATATTGTATTATTTTGAATAATTATACGTTATTTATTTCTATATTTATTTAATTTTGAGAAATGTTTTTACTATATAGTTTGTTGATTCAGTGGAAAATCGAATCGCTTGACGATGCTTCGAGAGACGATTGGGAGATTGCTTATCCATATTTAATGGGTCAGAGACCAGTAGTCTTGAAGGGTAGACCACGGGATTACTTTTTTGCCATCAATCTCTAACCATTTGCCGTTGAGTCGGAGAGATACATAGTCATTTCCGTTGGCATCTTCAAGACACACCATCATAAGATTGGCTCCAAGTGGTGATACTTCCCAATCTTTCCATTGAGCTGCTACAGCGTCCGGTTCACAGTCGGGGCTATAGCAACCCGGCAGCTTCATAAGGGCAAAAAGCGGGATAACGGTTTCGGCGTGTCCGAACAGTAGTTCGGCTTTGAGTGGTTCGGAAGATGAAGATGTATTCTCGTTGGGCTTTACTGTGAGAGAAGTTGAATTAAAAGCCTTATCAGCGTTAGATACCATACGCTGAAGGAGTGGGAGGGCACACTCTGCGGGCAACGGGGAGAAGGTGCTTACAGAGCGTTGATAGTAGTGTTTAAGATTAGACACTTTCCAGCAGTCGGCATATTCCTCTTGGGTAAACCATTCAGCCGGGTCGGTATCTATTCCGGCAGCACGTAGTGATTGCAACACACCATAGGCATCTAAGGAGAGTTTCTGTAGTTCCTTGGAATCAACCACTTCGTTAATCATATCGGCTACGGGATTTACAGGTAGTATGGCTTGTGCGTATGCCTCATAAGCATATCGCCACGGACCCTGTTCCAGATAATTCACGTAAGGCTTGTCAGTAGTGAAATATCGGAGCAGGGGATTCAGATTTTTACCTTCCGTGGTGGTGATTTCAAGGTCTGATGAGTATTGGGCAAGAGAATGGCAGAACTCATACATTGTCATTACCACACGCGGCACGTAAGAACTTTCAGCCACTACTTGTCCTTCCTTGAACAATTCCGGGACGGTGGATGCCAGTTCATGTCCGAGTCGACTTTCTTCCTTGATGCCAAGAGAGTTCAACGCTCCCCAATGCCCATCAGTCACAGAATCTACTCTATATAACAAGTTCAGGAAGTCAATGCCCTTTGCGGTGATACGGTTTTGCCGACGAGCTTCCTCAAGACGCGATTTAAGCGCCTCTGTCTTCTTAGCAGAGGAGAGGAAACGAGCGCCGTGCCGAGCTATATAGTTTACAAATACAGGTTTCAGATCGCTGTTCCAGGGTACCACGGAATCGACTGTCTCGAAATCGTAGGGCATCATAGTCCCGTCGAGATGAGGAGAGAAGGCGTATGTACTGAATGTAGCCACAAGGGTCAGGAGCAATAATGAGACCCGTCTGATAATCTTTTTCATAACCTTGATGAAAAGACCGATTTTATAAGTTGCAGATGTCAGTCTTTCATTATGAAAACATTTATAAGAGCTTTTAGGTTTTATTGCCTAATCCTTTTACCTATCTTACATTCTCAATTATCAATCTACTGAATATTTACTTAAGTATCTTTTAAAATTTAATTAATATATTAGAGTATGTCATGCCGCAGGTCTA
>CAMWTL010000059.1 GCA_947177145.1 uncultured Porphyromonadaceae bacterium | reverse complement strand
AACAGCCGCGACAATCTTGTGTTTCTGCTTTGGGGCAGTGATGCAATACGTAAGGGTGCCAAGATAGACCGTAACCGTCATCTTGTGCTCACCTCCCCACATCCCTCTCCACTGTCGGCTCATCGTGGTTTCTTTGGCAACCACCATTTCTCGAAAGCCAACGAATATCTCGAGGCACACGGAAAAACCCCTATCCAATGGTAAGCTTCTCTTTTCGGCACGTTGCCGCTATATTTCTCCTCTCTCTTTTCCAAACCGCCATTGCCCAAGCTGTGACCGACACCCGTGATGGAATTTTCGATCCTGCCATACGGACAGTATCGTTACGCAATCCGGATAATTTTATGGCACCCCCCGTGATACGCCTCGGCACACACGACCGTCTGCTACTCAATTTCGACATTATCGGCGATGCCCACGAATATCTCCGTTACCGTTTGATTCATTGCAATGCGGATTGGCAACCATCACGACTCCTCGAATCGGAATACATCGACGGTTTCAACGAAGGTGAGATTGCGGATTTTGCATATTCCTCCAACACCTTCGTGCATTATGTCAACTATAATTTAGCTATTCCTAATGAAGACATGCCGATAATTGCAGGGGGCAACTACCTGCTTCAGGTCTACGATGAAGAGAATCCTGACAACACCTTGTTACAGACCCGGTTCTCAGTGTCGGAAAACGGTGTGGCTGTCAAACCGACTGTCACCACACGCACCGACCGTGGCTTTAATACCGAATGGCAGCAACTCGACCTTGCCATCGACCTCACAGGACTTGGCAATGCCAATCCATATCAGGATTTCATAATCACCGTGACACAGAATAACCGTCCCGAAGTCACTCATACCGTCACTCACCCTCTCCGCGTAGATGGCAACGTCGCTCTGTTTGAACACGATCAGAATCTGATATTTCCTGCATCTAACGAATACAGACGTTTTGAGACTGTACGTGTTGACTATCCCGGTATGTCGGTAGATTCAGTGGTGTTCGGAGGTACCAACTGGCACGCCTATCTCCGACCTGACGAACCACGCTGTGATCGTAACTATATCTATGACCATACCCAGCATGGCAGATTTATGATTGATGAGTATAATGCTACCGATCCGGATTTGGGTGCCGATTATGTCACCGTGCATTTCACCCTCGATTCCCCGGAAATAATAGGCGGAGATGTCTATGTAGACGGAGATTTCAACCTCCATCGCTTCGATTCGCGTAATAAGATGACCTACGATTACACTACCCAACAATATACCGCCCAGATTCCGCTTAAACAGGGGAGTTATAATTATCAGTATGTGGTTGTGGATAAAAAACATAGCGATGCCACACCTGCAAGCTCCCCAAATGCCGATGCGGGGATGGTTGAGGGTAATTATTATGAGACTGAAAACGAGTATCTGGTGAAAGTGTACTACCGTCCACCCGGAGCACGTGCTGATCGTCTTATCGGTACAAATTGACCGACGTCGGATAAATCTCCAATTCGCTGAAGAAAGCCAACTATTTAATAACCATATATTTATCTTATAGTTAACAATATTTAACACAAAATATTTCCTATGTTTTTAGAAATAAAGGAAATTTTGTTATAATTTTGCAGTAAATTTAGGTTTCTATATAATCCTAACATGTAAGAATTTATTTAGTTAAGCAAAAGGACAGGTGGACTGATTGTGAAATTAGTTCACTTTTTCCATATATCCCCCTGTCCTATCTTATATTATAGGAATTGCACCCCAAAAATGTTATAGGAAAAGTTAAACTTATGTTAGTAATTAAAGATACCCTCGTCTCTCTCGATCTTATTGAACGTTTCTTCGTATGCGACCTTGATGTATGTCTCGGTCAGTGTTGCATCGACGGAGATGCCGGAGCACCCCTCCTTGAAGAGGAACGTGATGCCATCGACGCTCATATGCCTGAAATTCTTCCGACACTTAACCCGGCTGCACGTCGCATAATTGAAGAGGAAGGCAGTTCGTATACCGACCCTGATGGCGATCTGGTCACTCAGATAGTTGAGGGACGTGATTGCGTCTACACCTGTTATGCCGAAGGTGGCAAATGTCTTTGCGCTCTCGAAAAGGCTTATCGTGAAGGGAAACTGCCACAATTGAAACCCTCCTCATGCCATCTTTATCCGGTAAGGCTGAAGAAAATTGGCAATATGACCGCTGTCAATCTTCATCGTTGGAAAATATGCAAGAGTGCCGAGATAAAAGGACGCAAAGAAGGAATCAGGGCTTATCAGTTTCTTAAAGAACCCCTTATACGGAAATTTGGTCAAGAGTGGTATGACGAACTGTGTCTCACGGCTGAGGAATGGCTTAAAGCCCATAAATAAGACTATATGTTGGGCGAAGGAGGGTCAGTTTATAGGATTGGTGAAACAAGCCTCAGAATCGACTCCAACAGGCGTTGCGTGATAGGACGTTTTTTCCATTCTGAAAGATTGAGCTTCCGACAGTATTTTAAGTCATCGAAAAAAATGTCACGCATCTTACGGTTAAGTTCTGCGTCATATATCAGAAGATTCGACTCAAAGTTATTCTCAAAGCTTCTGAAATCGAAATTTGCCGAACCGGCTGTCACAAACTCATCGTCAATAATCATGGTCTTCGCATGCAGCATACCAGGCTCATAAAGGTATACCTTTATTCCTGCCTTCAGGCACTGGGTGACATACGAGAAAGAGGCATAGTGAAGCAGCACACTGTCCGTATGCTCCGGCATCATAATCCTAACATCCACTTTGGCAAGGGCAGCTGCCTGAAGCGCCGCGAACAAGCCATCAGTGGGAAGGAAGTAAGGGGTTTGGATAAGCACTGTCCGTTTGGCAGAGGAGATGGCTCTTAGGAATACGAGTGTAAGATTATTCCAACTTTCTGTAGGACCACCCGTCACCAACTGCACCCCTGCGCTTCCTGACCCTTCAGATGCCTTGTAAGTTGACCGAGGAAGTTCTGTCTGCTTCTTCAGGAAATTCCAATCAATAGCGAATGAGTAAAGCAGTGATTCCACAATATCACCTTTCACCCTGAAATGGGTATCCCGCCAGACTTCCCCTTCATTTTTCCCCCGAAGGTAACGGTCGGCTATATTCATACCTCCTATATAGCCAATTTCGCAGTCAATGACCGCTATCTTGCGGTGATTCCGCCAATTTATACGGTTGGCAAGCTGCGGGAAAGTCACCTTGAAAAACGGATGCGTATCTACTCCACCCTTATTCATACGCTTGAAGAAACGGTTGTTGGCAGAAAAACTTCCCACATGGTCATACATCACCTTTACTGTCACCCCTTCTTGAGCCTTCCTTATTAATATGTCGGCAATCTCATTTCCCAAGGTGTCGTCAAGAAAGATATAATATTGCAGCAATATGGAAGATTTGGCATTCTCAAGGTCACGTTTCAAGGCATCAAACTTGCTCTTGCCATCAGTGAAAATCTCAATCTCATTGTTGGAGGAAAAAGGCGACCGACAAAGATTATGGGCAAGTTTCACAATTGAGCGATGTTCCGGGAGCAACTGCTGTGAATTTATATCAGACTTTCTCGGAGTCTGGTCATGCATGAGCTTACGCTTATTATGGCGTGAAATCATATGAAGTCCCTTAAGACTTCTACCGAAGAAAAGATAAAACACAAGTCCCACACCGGGCAGGAAAATCAGTGCGATCACCCAAGCCATAGCCCTGATAGGATTACGGTTCTCACGAAGCACTACCACCACCGAAGCTATAATCATGATGGCGTAGAGCGACACAATAAGAATAGCGAGCCAAGTGCTGAGGTGAATCGTCTGTGGAAACATAGGCAAAAGATTTTGGTCATGTAATCCGGGGGAATCAACGCCTCCGATGCAGATTCCCAAAATTAGTCAATAAAATCGAACTATCAAAATATAAGCCCGACAAGTTGAGTGAAAAAAGAGCGGTTGTCGCAACTTCGACAACCGCTCTCGGCAATATAATATATGGCTAAGATTATTCTGCCTTAGGAGCCTCCTCTGCGGGAGCCTCTGCCTTGGGTGCTTCAGCAGCAGGAGCCTCAGCTGCGGGAGCTGCGCTCTTCTTACGACGGCTGCGACGGGTAGACTTAGTCTTCTTGGCACCCTGCTCCTCAAGCATATTTTCGTTGAAGTCAACAAGCTCGATCATCGACATCTCAGCGTTATCACCGAGACGATGGCCGGTTTTAAGGATACGGGTGTAGCCACCGGGACGGTCAGCTACCTTATCGGCAACCACGCCGAAAAGTTCTTTTACAGCCTCTTTATTCTGAAGATAGCTGAACACAAGGTGACGGTTTGACATATCGTCTTTCTTAGACATCGTGATGATGGGCTCTACAAAGACGCGCAATGCTTTTGCCTTGGCCAAAGTCGTGAAGATTCTCTTATGCATGATAAGAGAGATTGAGAGGTTTCTCAGAAGGGCATCACGATGTCCTTTCTTACGACTGAGGTGGTTGAATTTTTTATTGTGTCTCATCGTTGTTTAGTCTTTATCCAATTTATATTTTGAAATGTCCATCCCAAAGGAGAGGTTAAGGCTTGCGAGAAGCTCATCAAGCTCTGTGAGCGACTTCTTACCGAAGTTGCGGAATTTGAGCAGGTCGTTCTTATTGAACACCACGAGCTCTCCAAGAGTCTCCACCTCGGCGCTCTTAAGGCAGTTGAGGGCACGCACTGAAAGATCCATGTCAGTAAGCTTGCTCTTGAGGAGCTGGCGCATATGAAGCACTTCCTCATCAAACTCATCGACTTCATTCTCTTTCGGAGCTTCAAGTGCAATCTTCTCATCGCTGAAGAGCATAAAGTGATGTATGAGGATTTTGGCTGCTTCTTTGAGGGCATCCTGAGGCTTGATTGAGCCGTCGGTAGTGACCTCAAGAACAAGCTTCTCATAGTCGGTCTTCTGCTCTACACGGTAGTTTTCCACCGCATACTTCACGTTCTTTACGGGAGTGTAGATAGAGTCGATTGCAATTACGCTGGGATCGGCATCAACGAGAAGTTCTCTATTCTCATCAGCCGGCACCCAACCGCGACCCTTATTGATGGTGAATTCCATCTGGAAACCGGAAGCGGGATCAAGCTCACAAATCACTAATTCGGGATTCAAAACCTCAAATCCGGTAAGAACCTTACCCAAGTCGCCTGCCTTAAACACATCCGTTCCCGACACATTGACTACAGCCTTCTCGGTTTCGATGTCTTCAGACAACTGCTTGAATCTAACCTGCTTAAGGTTGAGGATAATATTGGTGACATCCTGCTTGACGCCCGGAATAGTGTCTAATTCATGGGCCACACCGTCGATTCTGATCGAACAGATTGCAAAGCCATTCAACGACGACAACAGAATTCTACGCAATGCGTTGCCTATGGTCTGGCCGTAGCCGGGTTCCAATGGCCTGAATTCAAACTTGCCGAACTTATTGTCGGCCTCAAGCATGATTACCTTGTCGGGTTTCTGAAATGCTAATATTGGCATGGGTTTCTACTGTTTATTATTTAGAATACAACTCAACGATCAACTGTTCCTTGATGGTCTCCGGAATGTCTTCACGCTGGGGAACATGGAGGAATTTACCACCCTTCTTGCTCTCATCCCATTCAATCCAGGGATATTTGCTGTGGTTGAAGCCTGCAAGACAATCGGCAATCACTTCGAGCGATTTCGATTTCTCTCTTACTGCAACTATATCACCCGGCTTTACGTGGTAAGAAGGAATATTGACCACTCCACCGTTTACGGTAATATGTTTGTGGAGAACGAGCTGGCGGGCTGCCGGACGGCTGGGAGCGATGCCAAGACGATACACAACGTTGTCAAGGCGGCTCTCAAGGAGCTGGAGCAATACCTCACCTGTAATACCCTTGGTGCGTGCTGCTTTCTCAAACAGGTTGCGGAACTGACGCTCCAACACACCATAAGTATATTTTGCTTTCTGTTTCTCTTTAAGCTGGTTGCCATACTCCGAAGTCTTTCTTCTACGGTTGGCACCATGCTGTCCCGGCGGATAGTTCTTCTTTGCTAAGACCTTATCCTCACCGTATATAGCCTCGCCAAACTTACGGGCGATCTTTGTCTTTGGGCCTGTATATCTTGCCATTGTTTTTCTGATTGATTAATTAAAGTGGGCCTTTCGGTCCCGCCCCTTAGCGCAGCCGCGACCGCCGAGAGAAAGATACATAGGCAGTCTATTCGCATTCAGGGCAGGGCGTGAGGGGCTGTTGTTATACTCTACGTCTTTTAGGAGGACGACATCCGTTGTGCGGAAGCGGAGTAACGTCAACGATCTCTGTTACTTCAATGCCGGCACCGTGTACGGTACGGATTGCTGATTCACGGCCGTTGCCGGGACCCTTCACATAGGCTTTCACCTTGCGCAGGCCAAGGTCGTATGCCACCTTGGCACAATCCTGAGCTGCCATCTGGGCGGCATACGGAGTGTTCTTCTTGCTGCCTCTGAAGCCCATCTTGCCTGCCGAGCTCCAGGAGATAACCTGGCCCTCGCTGTTGGCAAGGCAAACGATAATGTTGTTGAAAGAGCTATGCACGTGGAGCTGACCGTTGGCGTCAACCTTGACATTCCTCTTTTTAGCTGCGACTGTCTTCTTTGCCATACTTTAATTTTATTTAGTAGCTTTCTTCTTGTTAGCAACTGTTTTCTTGCGGCCCTTGCGGGTACGAGCGTTGTTCTTGGTGCTCTGACCTCTTACGGGAAGTCCGATACGGTGACGGATGCCACGGTAGCAGCCGATATCCATAAGACGCTTGATGTTGAGCTGGATCTCTGAGCGCAGATCACCCTCAACCTTATATTCGGTCTGGATCACTTCACGAACGGCGGCTGCCTGATCGTCTGTCCAGTCTTGAACCTTGATGTCACGGTCAACACCGGCTTTCTTGAGAATGGTGTTGGCTGCGCTACGGCCGATACCGTAGATGTATGTCAAGGCAATCTCTCCTCTTTTGTTCTGCGGCAAATCTACGCCGACAATTCTTACTGCCATATTATGTTTTCAAATTTTTTGCAAAGATACAAAAATTATCCTTGACGCTGTTTAAATTTGGGGTTCTTCTTGTTGATTACGTATAATCTTCCTTTACGACGCACGATCTTGCTGTCGGCGGTGCGTTTCTTTACGGATGCTCTAACTTTCATATGGGGTGTATTCTTTTTTATTTATATCTGAAAGCGATACGGCCCTTGCTCAAATCATAGGGACTCATCTCTACCCTTACCTTGTCGCCGGGAAGTATCTTGATATAGTGCATTCTCATCTTACCGGAGATATGGGCTGTGATCTCATGCCCGTTTTCCAGTTCCACCTTAAACATAGCGTTGCTTAAAGCTTCGAGAATTACACCGTCTTGTTCGATTGCAGCTTGTTTAGCCATAAGTCTTATTTTGTCGGTTATGATTATGTTTATTCTTCAGCCTTCACTACGGGAGTTCCCCCTTTAGGTATGCCCAACACTTCCTCGATATAGTCGAAGGTGGTGAGTATCTCAGGCTCCTCCGGAGTAATCAAAATGGTATGCTCATAATGGGCTGAGGGTTTACGGTCGCGAGTTCTACATTCCCAACCATTACTCTCTATCACAGTATTCTTGCTGCCGAGATTAATCATTGGTTCGATGCATATGCACATTCCCGGCTTCAAAACCGGTCCGATGCCTCGGCGTCCGAAATTCGGCACCTCCGGATCCTCATGCATACTCTTTCCGATGCCATGGCCACACATCTCCCTTACCACGCTGTATCCGTTGCGTTCGCAATAGGTCTGCACGGCATTTGATATGTCGCCTACTCTCTTCCCGCCACGTGCTGCGGCAATCCCTTTATAAAGCGACTCCTTGGTCACTTTCAAAAGGCGTGCGGTCTTCTCGTCAATCTCGCCTACCGCAAATGTATAACAGCTGTCGCCGTTGAAACCATTCAATTCAACCACACAGTCTGTACCTACTATGTCGCCCTCACGCAGTTCATATCCTGAAGGGAAACCATGCACAACAGTCTCATTGACCTCTATACAGAGTGTCCCCGGGAATCCGTGATAACCGAGGCAAGCGGGTTTACCCCCATTGTCGAGGATAAACTCCCTTGCGATGGTATCGAGCTTACGGGTAGTGATGCCCGGTTTAATCCACTTGGCAACTTCCCCGAGCGTACGGCTCACAAGGTCGCTCGCCATACGCACCTTTTCAATCTCTTCGGCTGTCTTGATATAAATCATTATCTATTGAACCTGACTTATAATTAAAAAGCTCCTTGTCCGGTGGTACGTCCCTTGATACGACCATCTTTCATAAGGCCGTCGTAGTGACGCATCAACAGATGACCTTCTACAATCCTCAATGTGTCAAGGATCACACCTACCATAATCAGAAGCGATGTGCCTCCGAAGAAAGCGGCAAACTGACGGTTGAGGCCGCAAATGTGTGCAATGGCAGGAAGAATGGCTACAATGCCAAGGAAGATCGAACCGGGAAGAGTGATTCTTGACATGATGGAGTCAAGATACTCGATGGTCGGCTTACCGGGCTTGATACCGGGAATGAAGCCATTGTTGCGCTTCATATCCTCTGCCATCTGTGCCGGACGCACTGTGATTGCGGTGTAGAAGTAAGTGAAAGCTACAATCAGTATGAAATACACCAGGTTATACCAGAAACCGTAAAGGTCTGTCAAAGCTCCGAAGAAGCCTGTGTGCTCGGGTGAGAAACCGGCGAGTGTCACAGGGATGAACATGATAGCCTGGGCGAAGATGATAGGCATAACGCCGGCTGCGTTCACTTTCAGAGGTATATACTGGCGTGCGCCGCCATACTGCTTGTTGCCCTGAATACGCTTTGCATACTGCACAGGCACTTTGCGCGTGCCCTGAACCAAGAGCACAGCACCGGCGATTACCGCCACAAGGATGATGAGCTCTACGAGGAAAATCACAAGACCACCACCGGCCGAGTTCATAAGTCGACCTGTGAATTCCTGGATGATTGCCTCGGGGAAACGTGCCATGATGCCTATGAGAATTATGAAGGATATACCGTTGCCGACACCCTTCTGGTCGATTCTCTCACCAAGCCACATGATGAACATCGAACCGGCTGCAAGCACGATTGTCATGAACACCACTGTCCAGAATCCCATCTCTACATATCCTCCGGCTGCCCTGACCTGATACTGAAGGTTCATCAGATAGGCGGGACCCTGAAGAAGAAGGATGAGAACGGTGAGATAACGTGTATACTGATTGAGCTTCATTCTTCCGCTCTCCCCCTCCCTCTGCATCTTCTGGAATGCAGGGAGCACCATGCCGAGCAGCTGTATCACGATTGATGCCGTGATGTAAGGCATGATACCGAGGGCGAAGATTGATGCCTGAGAGAACGCGCCACCCGAGAACATATCGAGGAGCTGCATCAGGCCATCGGAAGTGAAGTTCTTCAGTGCCATGAGGGCGTCGGGATTAATTCCCGGCAACACCACGTAGCATCCGAAGCGGTAGATCACCACAAGAAGAAGCGTGATGCCTATTCTCTTGCGGAGGTCTTCCACACTCCAGATATTCTTGACTGTCTGTGTAAATCCCATTTTAATCAGTTTTTGCTAACGGTTCCACCTGCGGCTGTAATAGCCTCCTCTGCCTTCTTTGAGAAAGCATCGGCACTAACCTCGATCGCACGTGTCAGAGCACCGTTGCCGAGGATCTTCACCAGCACTTTCTTGGGAACGAGGCCGGCTGCGCGAAGGTCGGATACCGTAATCTTTGTGAGGTTCTGGGCGGCTGCCAGAGCTTCAAGCGCATCAAGGTTGATAGCTTTGTATTCAACTCGGTTGATGTTCTTGAAACCAAATTTAGGCACTCGTCTCTGGAGAGGCATCTGACCACCTTCAAAACCCACCTTGTGGCTATAGCCGGAGCGTGACTTCGCGCCCTTATGACCACGTGTTGATGTGCCACCGTAGCCGGAACCCGGGCCACGTCCGATTCTCTTGTTTTTCTTGTTACTGCCGGGGGCAGGTGTAAGATTATTTAATTCCATGAGTTGCTAAACCAATTAAATGTTTGTGACTTCTACAAGGTGATGAACGGCTTTAATCATGCCACGGATCGAAGGACAGTCCTCCTTTACCACGGTGTGGTTCATCTTTCTAAGTCCGAGCGCGTCGAGTGTGCGCTTCTGTACAGCCGGGCAATTGATACGGCTCTTTATCTGCTTGATTGCTATCTGTGACATATCTTTTCTTATTTGCCTGTGAACACTTTCTCTACAGGGATACCGCGATTCTGTGCCACCTGAGCCGGGCTACGGAGCTCATCGAGAGCGGCGATAGTAGCCTTCACAAGGTTGTGGGGGTTGGATGAACCCTTGCTCTTGGCAAGAATATCGGTGATACCCACACTCTCAAGCACCGCACGCATAGCGCCGCCGGCCTTCACGCCGGTACCCTCGGAAGCGGGCTTCAGATAGATGCTTGAGCCGCCGAACTTGGCGCTCTGCTCGTGGGGTATTGTGCCCTTGTGAACGGGCACCTTGATAAGATTCTTCTTAGCTGTCTCAACAGCTTTGGCGATGGCTGCTGTCACCTCATTAGCCTTGCCGAGGCCCCAGCCGATCACTCCGTCTTCATTACCTACTACCACAATAGCGGCAAAGCTGAAAGCACGACCACCCTTTGTCACCTTGGTGACACGGTTGATGGCCACGAGACGGTCTTTCAGTTCCAAATCATTTGTAGATTTAACTCTATTATTTCTTTTAGCCATGATTTTCGCTTAAAATTTAAGACCGGCCTCGCGAGCTGCATCGGCCAATGATTTTACTCTGCCATGGAAGAGATAACCGTTACGGTCGAACACCACTGTAGTGATGCCTTTCTCCATAGCCTTCTTAGCAATGTCAGCGCCTACACGGGCAGCCACTTCAATCTTAGTGCCACCCTCAAGGCCTTTTGACGATGAGGCAACGAGGGTGTTGCCTGCGAGATCGTCGATGAGCTGTACATAGATTCCCTTATTGCTGCGGAACACGCTCATACGCGGACGCTCGGCGGTCCCTGAGATCTTGCCACGGATGCGGGTCTTGATCTTATTTCTTCTTGCTATCTTGGATACCATTGTCTTCCTTAGTTTAATTATTTAGCGTTGGCTGATTTACCACTCTTACGACGGATAACCTCGCCCACAAACTTGATACCTTTACCCTTGTAAGGCTCGGGCTTGCGGAGTGAGCGGATCTTTGCGCACACCTGGCCCAGAAGCTGCTTGTCGGCGCTCTGGAGGATGATGAGCGGGTTCTTGTTACGCTCTGTCTTGGCCTCAACGCTCACCTCCTTAGGAAGCTTGATATAGATTGCATGTGAGAAGCCCAACGACAGTTCCAATACGTTGTTGTTGGCTGTGGCACGGTAGCCCACGCCTACGAGTTCCATCTCCTTCTTGTAGCCTTCAGAAACACCTACAACCATATTGTGGATCAAGGCACGGTAGAGACCATGCATAGCGCGGTTCTCACGCTCGTCGTCCGGACGCTTGACGATAAGATGGTTGCCATCCTGCTCAACTGTGATGGCAGGGTTGATTTCCTGTGAGAGCTCACCCTTGGGGCCCTTCACTGTCACTACATTGTCTTTTACCTGTACAGTTACTCCGGCAGGTATCTCAATGGGTGCTTTACCTATTCTTGACATTTCGAATACCTCCTTCTATTAATATACGTAACATAATACTTCACCGCCGATCTTGCGATCTTTGGCCTCTTTGTTGGTCATCACACCGTAGCTGGTGCTGAGGATGGCGATGCCAAGTCCGTTCAATACACGCGGCATGTCCTTATAGCCCGTATACTGACGAAGACCCGGACGCGACACACGGTGAAGGTTCTTGATTGCGCTCACCTTGTCGACCGGATCATACTTGAGGGCAATCTTGATTGTGCCCGAAGGAGTGGGACCCTCAACAAACTTGTAGTTGAGGATGTAGCCCTGCTCGAAAAGGATTTTGGTGATCTCCTTTTTCATTTTTGATGAGGGAATCTCCACCACGCGGTGACCCGCACGGATGGCGTTTCTCAATCTCGTCAAATAATCTGCGATTGGATCAGTCATTGTTTTGATTGTTAAATTGATTCAGATTTTCCGAACAATATTTAATTTTCACTCTTTTCTCATATTGGTCCAGAACCCTCCGGCTCTGAATGTGACAATGATTGGAAGCTCCTCCTGCGCCTTGCAAAGCTCTCGGAGGGGCCACCAATTCATATAACGTTATGCTGTGAGATTTATTGTCACCAGCTTGCTTTCTTTACACCCGGAATGAGACCTGCAGACGCCATTTCACGGAACTGGATTCTGGAAATGCCGAACTGACGCATATATCCTTTGGGACGGCCGGTGATGACGCAACGGTTGTGAAGACGCACTCTGGAAGCGTTCTTAGGAAGCTTCTGAAGTTTGGTAAGTGCCTCATAATCAATATTGCCGTCGGCATCTGCCAAAGCAGCTTTCTTAAGGGCAGCTTTCTTCTCTGCATATTTCTCAACCAGCTTCTGGCGCTTCACCTCGCGGGCTTTCATTGATTCTTTTGCCATAGCTAATTATTTTTCGTTTTTGAAGGGAAGTCCGAATTTTTTCAGAAGTGCATAGCCTTCCTCGTCGGTGGGTGCTGAAGTCACGAATGTGATGTTCATACCCTGGAGCTTCGGAACATTGTCAATGTTAATCTCAGGGAAGATGATCTGCTCCTGGATGCCGAGCGTATAGTTGCCACGCCCGTCAAGCTTGGAGTTGATGCCCTTGAAGTCGCGGATACGGGGAAGCGCAACCTTCACAAGACGCTCCAGAAACTCATACATCTTCTCGCGACGAAGAGTGACCATAGCGCCGATAGGCATTTTCTTACGGAGCTTAAAGTTTGAGATGTCCTTCTTAGAAAGAGTAGGCACAGCTTTCTGACCTGTGATGGCAGTAAGCTCGTTGATAGCTGTCTCGATGAGCTTCTTATCCTGTGTGGCAGCGCCGAGACCCTGGTTGATCACGATCTTCTCAAGGCGGGGCACCTGCATAGACGATGAATAATTGAACTCTTTCTTAAGCTCGGGAGCAATTTTCTCCTTATATTCTTTACCAAGTGTTGTTTCGCTCATTACTTAATCTCCTCTCCTGATTTCTTAGAATAACGTACTCGCTTCCCGGCTTCATTGAGACGGCGACCGATACGGGTCGGCTTGCCTGTCTTCGGATCGATCACATTAAGATTTGAAATGTGAACGGGAGCTTCTATCTTCACAATACCTCCCTGAGGATATTTAGCATTGGGCTTCATGCTCTTGGAGACAATGTTGATTCCCTCCACGAGTGCACGCTGCTTCTTAACCAGCACTTCAAGCACACGTCCTGTCTTGCCTTTGTCGTCGCCGGCATTGACATAAACCGTGTCGCCCTTCTTTATATGGAATTTTGCCATTTTAATTCTCGTTTTATAGTCTTGACATTAAAGCACCTCGGGCGCGAGCGACACAATCTTCATGTTTGTGTTGCGGAGCTCACGGGCGACGGGGCCGAAAATACGGGTGCCGCGGATTTCACCGGCATTGTTAAGCAATACACAGGCGTTGTCGTCGAAGCGGATATAGCTGCCGTCGGGGCGACGGATCTCCTTCTTCGTACGTACAACCACAGCCTTAGACACTGTGCCCTTCTTCACGTCGGATGAAGGGATTGTGCTCTTCACGGTCACAACGATGATGTCGCCAACCGATGCGTAGCGACGGCCTGTGCCGCCGAGCACGTGGATGCAGAGAGCCTCTTTGGCTCCACTGTTGTCAGCTACTGTAAGACGTGATTCAGTCTGTATCATAATTACTTAACTTTTTCAATGATTTCCACAAGTCTCCATCTCTT
>CAMWTL010000058.1 GCA_947177145.1 uncultured Porphyromonadaceae bacterium | reverse complement strand
GTAAAACTGTCAAGCGGTATCAACCCTAATCCCACTCCCATCCAGTAGGGGGCAATCAATCCCATAAGAAGCGCACACAGCTCTTTAAGGCGGAAGGCTTTCATTATGATTGCGCCTGCCACCATCGGGACTATGAAGGGGAGAAAGGCATATTGGCACATAGAGCCTATCGACAGGAACGTGGCGATTATAAAGATTTCCTGCGTGGCGTTCTGCTTCCTGTAGCAACTGAACAGAACGGCAAGGCACAGGATATTGACAGCGCAGATTATTGTAGCTGCCGAGAGATGGGTGTCGTTCCAAGGATTAGAGGCTGCCAGCACAAGGAACATAGTGGACAGCACAGGCTCTGTGGAGCGTATGAAGTTATAGTAGCGATTGAGGAAGAATAGTCCTGCCGCTATGGCTCCTAAGAGGAAAGTATTGATGCCCCACGACCATATCGGGACTATATCCCATAAGTTAGGGGAGGGGAGACATATGCCCGATTCTCCCGAAAGCCGGGTGCTTGGGGCAAAAAGGAAAGAGGCCGCGCACATCGCAGCCATAAGTAAGATGGATATTGCAAGGCCTCTTTTTCCTATTCCCTGATATTTCATTTCTTCCAGCCTTTGCGTGAGCGCATGTGGACGGTGTTGATTATATCGGCATCCTCTTCGGGAAGACGTGGGCCGCGTCCGCTACCGGGTACATATGGTTTACGCTCGCTCTTGTAAGCGGGACGGTCACTGTTACGTTCGCCTTTATAGCCGTTTCTGTCACCCTTGAACGAAGGACGGTCGCCATTGCGATCACCCTTGTAGGATGGGCGGTCGTTGTTTCGATCACCCTTGAACGGAGGACGGTCACCATTACGCTCACCCTTGTAGCCGGGACGGTCGTTGTTTCGGTCACCCTTATAGCCGGGACGGTCGTTATTTCGATCACCCTTGAACGGGGGACGGTCATTGTTTCGATCACCCTTGTAGGATGGGCGGTCACCGTTTCGGTCTCCCTTATAGGCGGGACGTTCGTCATTACGGTCGCTTTTGTAGGCAGGGCGGCTTGCAGGACGTGGTGACGGGGTATAGTCCATGTCGGCATCGTCGTCGTAGCTGTCGAAGCCTTTATGCGGGTTGGAGTCGAAGCTGCGCTTTTTATCGTCGCGGTTAAAAGATTTCTTCTTCTTGTTGCGGTCGTCAGTCAGTCCTTTGCCGCTGTTGAATTTCTTGGCTTGCTTCTCCCAATCGTCGTCAGAGATGTGGCGTACCTTCTTGGGTCCCACCTCTTTCTTGGCAGCCGGGTTGCCTACGCTTCCACCGTCAGCACGGAATTCGGAATACTTGCCGTCGAAGAGCACATACTCGCGCAGGCTACATTCAAGGCTTCCGTTATGTAGCGGAATCTTTACTGAGGGTTTGAGACCGATCTCGGCAAACTGCTCGTCGCGGAAGCCGATAATCCAGGCATGCCAGCCCTTGAAATAGTTCTTCAAGGTCGAGCCGATGGTCTTATAAAGAAGGTTGATATTTTCAGGTTTGAGACGCTCTCCGTAAGGGGGATTAGTTATGAGGATGCCTTCCGGAGCGTTGTCGGTCCAGTCGGATACGGATTGGCATACGAGTTCCACCATATCATCGACACGTGCCGATTTCACATTCTTACGGGCTATTGCCACCGCTTCGGGAGATATGTCGCCTCCGTAGATCTTGTAGGCAAACTCACGCTCTGCAGAGTCGTCATTGTAGATTTCTTCGAAGAGTTCCTGATTGAAGTCGGGCCATTTCTCAAAGGCGAAGCTTTCACGGTAGATGCCGGGATTGATATTGGCAGCTATGAGAGCAGCTTCGATAAGGAATGTGCCTGATCCGCACATCGGATCCACGAAGTCGCTGTCGCCTCTCCATCCTGTCTTCATAATTATGCCGGCAGCGAGCACCTCATTGATAGGTGCCTCGGTCTGCTCCGTGCGGTATCCGCGCTTGGAAAGTGGCTCACCGCTTGAGTCAAGAGATATAGTGACGCGGTTGTCGGCTATATGCACATTGAGCTGCAAATCTGCTCCGGAGAGACGGATTGAGGGACGCTGTCCATACTTGTCGTTGAAATGATCGGCAATGGCATCCTTCACACGGTAAGTCACAAACTTCGAGTGGTTGAACTCCGCACTATTTACCGTTGAATCGATGGAAAAGGTGGAGTCGACGGTCATAAATTGTTCCCAGTCGAGATCTCTCACATAGTCATACAGCTCATCGGTGGTGTCGGCAGTGAATTTCACAATAGGTTTCAGAATCCGCAGAGCGGTTCTGAGAGAGAGGTTGGCGCGATACATAAGTTCCTGATCGCCCTCGAAAGTCACCATTCGGGTGCCAAGCTCCACATTTTCTGCCCCCAGGGCAATAAGCTCGTCGCGGAGTATATCCTCAAGGCCTTGGAAAGTCTTGGCCACCATCTGGAATTTAGTTTCCATCTTTTCTTTGTAATAGATTTTGCGGGGGCTTTGCCGTGACCGCGTTGTATATTAGTTTTTGGTTATTGATTAATTTTTAGAAGGCTACATGAAGTCGCCGAAAGATATTGTGTCTCCGCCACGCTGGCTGTTATCGCTGCCGAATCCTATGCCGGAGTTGTGTTCGGAGATACGTTTGAGTTCGTCGTTGAAGCGAGGTTCACGGTTGTAGGTCGGAACGCTCTCAATGAGGGCTATCACCTCGTGGTCGTCAAACTGTGATGGCTTGAGTACCGCATATTTCAGACGAGCCGTGGTGCGTCGCTGCTTACTGAGCTTATCGGTGCCATACACTTCGGCGATGCGTTCATTAGACTCCTCCTTGCGTATCTTCTCCTCTTGAAGTTTCTGTTCCATAGAGGCCTCGAAAGTGATGCCTCCTCCCGGCTTGTTGGTGTTTTCTACTAAGGTCACGTCGAATCCGGAGGCAAGGACGGTTATCTTTACGCGGTCTCCCATCGTTGGATCATCTCCGATACCCCATTTCACGTCTATGGTCGATGGAAGCTGGGAGGTGAATTGCGTTATCTCATTGATCTCCTCGGCACGGAGCGGATTTTCAGAGTCTTTCCAACAGGTAAACTTGAAAAGCAGACGCTGGGAGGTCTTGATGTCGTGGGCTTTCAGAAGGGGAGAATGGAGAGCATTGTGGATTGCGTCTGATATGCGGTGTTCCCCTTCGCCGTAGGCAGTGGCTATGATAGCTGTGCCGCTATCCTTAAGAGTGGTCTTTACGTCCTGGAAATCGACGTTGATGTAACATCTTTCGGATATGATGTCGGAGATACTTCGGGCTGCGTTAGCGAGGGTATCATCAGCTTTTTCGAATGCGTTGAAAAAATTGAAGTTCTTGTATAGCTCAATCAGGTTCTCGTTGTTTATCACGAGGAGAGCGTCTACGTGTCCTTTCATTTCATTGGCTCCGTCGAGAGCCTTGAGAATTTTCTTTTCCCCCTCGAAAAGGAAAGGGACGGTGACAATACCGATTGTCAACATTCCGGCGTCTTTGGCAAGACGCGCTATTACGGGAGCGGCTCCGGTGCCGGTGCCGCCACCCATTCCGGCAGTGATGAACACCATCTCGGTGCCGTCGTTGAAAAGTTGCCGGATATCGTCTTCGCTCGCTTCGGCACACTGACGTCCTACGTCAGGGTTGTTACCTGCTCCGCGACCGTGAGTTATTTCCCAACCTAATAGTAGGCGAGTCGGCACAGGCGACATATCGAGGTGCTGCTTGTCGGTGTTGCAGACCACGAAATTCACATTAGGAATGTCTTGCCTGTACATATAGTTGACGGCGTTGCCACCGCCGCCGCCTACTCCGATCACCTTTATGATCGAGGCGTTGACATCCTCGATAAAAGTGGTATCGTCGCCTAAGTTATATATTTGATTGTCATCCATTGGGGAGTGGGTTGTTTAGAGGATTGAGAGAGTTTGGAGGTTAGAGAGGTATTATTCGAGGATGTCGGAATCGTCGTCGGGCGCACTGAAGATGTTGGAAATCCTGTTTTTAAGGCTTCTCATCCAACTGTGTTCTTTCTTGGGGCGCCTTACCGGCTCCTCTTCCTCCTCTTCAATTACGGGGTCGGCTGGTGCGGGGGGAAGCTCATCCACTACGGGGAGTTCCTCTCGGGCAGGCTCTTCGAGACATTGGTGTTTGCTGAGGGTAGCCCCCGCATAAAGCACACTGATCATCTCCTCCACATCTGCAGAGCTCCCTTTGGCATCGTCTACGAGCACATATTTGGGCAGCCGTCCGCGTACGACGGGGAGATTTATATGAGCCGAAAGGAGTTCATTAATGTTCTGCAACCGCGAGCCTCCGCCGATGCAGACCACCTTTGTGGGGAGTTCTCCCTCCTTAAGACCCGAATATTCTATTTGTTCCACCACGTTTGCCACAATCTCCTCAGCCCGTGCCACCAGGAGATTGCTTACGTCGGATAGCTTCACTCCATTGAGGTTTAAGCTGGAAGGAAATTCAGGGGCGATTGCGTTGCCTGAAGTTTTTTTAATCTCTTCTGCATCCTCTTCGAGAAGGCTGAGCGACTGGAGATCACGTGTGATATTTCGTCCTCCCAAAGGTATGGTGGCGAAATAACGCAGACATCCCTTTGAGTAGATGGTCACGGTTGTGGTCTCCGCACCCATATCTACAAGCATACATCCGAGCCTCTTTTCCTCTGAAGTGAGGAGAAGATGACCCGTGGCAAGGGCTGTCACTACACATCCTTCAATGCGTATGCCTAATTTATCTTGTATTGTACGTTCGAGGTTTCGTTTTATCTCAGGACGGCAGACAATCAGGTCATATGTGGCCTGGATACGGTTGCCTACCGTGCCTTTTGGCGATGTGGTTTCTGTTTTTCCAACCTTGTAAATTCTGGGAACGGCATCAATCACTTCTAACGAACTGTCGATAGCAGCTCTCATAGCCTCTCTCTTAAGGCGTTCAAGGATATCGTCGGTGATTTCGGTATCATCCGGGAGATTTATGGTCACAGCACTCGGGATGCTCTTCAGACTACGCCCGGAAAGCCCCACAAATACGCCCTTTATAAGACGCGGTGCTACTCCTGTGCGTTTCTGGAGGCGGTCGATCACTCGCGCCACCCTTAAGGAAGTATCTTCCAGATTCTGAATAATGCCGTAGCGCACTCCGTCCACTGCCTTGTCTTGTTCTATGGCAATGACCTGAAGTTGGCCCTCGCCGGAAGTCTTCCCGACGGCTGCCACTATCTTGGAACTGCTGATTTCTATGGCTGCTATATATCTCTCCTCACTCATTGGTGTCTTGTTGTCTTAAATAATTATAACGGACAAGTGTCCGATAAGGTTCAGCCGCCGGTGGATTGATTCTCTGTATCCGGGAGAGTTGCCTCCTCCGGGTCAATATCCTCTTCCACAGGCAACGAGTGCAGATTGCGTGCCTTGTTGCGTCGTGTGGCTACAATCTGCCGGCGGAATTTTACCGATATGGTATCATACGTGTCCCATCCCTTATAGGGCATCACTTTCCGATACATAGTCACGATAGCCTGCCTTTTCTCCTGAAGATTGGAGGTGTCGCCTAAGTTGATTACGTGGCCGTGAATACGGGGGATAAGTATAATGTTATCGGCATCCCTCACTTCAATCATGCCGACCAGATGTCTTAGAATCGGGTCGCGTTGAATGAAGCGTGACACGGAGAGCAGGTTGCGTGGGGTGAACGACGGGGTGAAGTTGCCTGTCACCACGGGCACATCCACAAAGAAGTTCGGCTTCGATTCGATTCGCTTGCCGTCTTTGTTGATGTAGTAGCTCATATCACCATCAAACACTCTGAGCTCCGGAATCATCGGGATGATGTCCACTTTCAATTTTCCGGTGGTGGATAGCGAACACTCTACATCCTCGAAATTCGAGAATGCGGCGAGGTAATTTTCAATTTCACGGGTGTTGAGACGGGGAACGGGCGTACCAACAATTTTTTTTGGAAATTTTGCCAATTCCTGTCTCACTCCGTTGATTGTAACCGAGTCAGCCTTACCTGCTGATTCGATTTTCACCTCGATTCCGGTGCAGGTAAGCTTCGCAGCCTCTCCACGTGCCCATATCGCCATACAGGCGACGTAGGCAAATAGAGAGGTGAGTATCAACCATTTGACGATTGTCTTACGCATTGTGTCGGTCCTTACCGGTGGTCTAATATATTATTGATGTCGGGGAGTAGCCGGTCAATGTCGGCGGCTCCCAACGTCATTAAGATGTCAAAGTTACGATTTTTTATCAGATTTAGCAAATCTTTTCGCTCACAATAGCATTTCTCAGGCGATGTCACGCTGTCGAGAATGATGTGGGTGTCTACTCCCGCTATGGGAAGCTCACGTGCCGGATAGATTTCCGGCATAATAACTTCATCGGCTTCGGAGAGGGCTGCGGCAAACTCCGGAGCGAAATCGCGGGTGCGGGTGTAGAGGTGAGGCTGGAAAATCACAGACAGTTTTTTGTCGGGATAGAGTTTCTTTACCGATGCGATTGATGCCTTCACCTCATTGGGACTGTGGGCATAGTCGTCGATGAGCACGGTGCCTCCGCTCTTGCCGTCGCGGATGATTTCGAAACGTCTTTTAGCCCCCTTGAACGTGGCAATGCCTCGGCGCACATCGTCGGGTGTAGCGCCCGCTATAAGCGACGCTGCCGCTGCCGCCACCGCATTGTCAATGTTGATCTCGACGGGCACTCCCACCTCAATGTCGGGGATGCGGATATCAGGACCTTTGAGGGTGAAGCTTAGTGTCCCATTGCCGAAAGTTATATCTTCAGCATGCCAGTCGCCCTCTGCCGCGCCGCTATATGTCATCACACTCACATCCGGACGAATGGCAGGCTGGAGTTTAAGCCCTGTGTGGAGCAGGAGCACACCTCCGCTGCGTATGAGCGATGTGAAATGGGCAAAGCCTTCCAGATATCCTTTCTCATCACCATAGATATCGAGATGATCCGGGTCGGTGGATGTTATCACAGCTATGGTGGGGGAGAGGTGGTGAAAGGAACGGTCGTATTCATCAGCTTCAATCACCGACCATGGAGAGGATTCACTAAGCACAAGATTGCTTCCTGTGTTACGCAGTATTCCCCCTAAGAAGGCGTTGCATCCTACTGTCGATTGCCGGAGTATGTTGGCGGTCATAGAGCAGGTGGTGGTTTTGCCGTGCGAACCGGCTATGCATATTGCGTTGGTGGCACGGGTGATCTTGCCTAACAGTGCGGCACGTTTCACTACTTCAAAACCGTTCGTCCTGAACCACGATAGGATAGGGCTGTCATCAGGCACTGCAGGTGTATAGACCACGAGGGTTGTGACCGGATTACGGAATTTTTCCGGGATTTCGTCCGGAGAGTCGATATAAGTCATCTGCACACCCTCTTTGCTCAGGCTTTCAGTAAGGGGTGAGGAGGTACGGTCATAACCTGCCACATTATGACCTTTGCTTAGGAAATAGCGTTCAAGATTTGCCATACCGATACCTCCCGCTCCAACAAAGTAAAGATTGGAGAAAGGGGCATCGGAGGGATGTCGGTTATCAATAGAGTTCATTTCTTTATTTTGAGGAGATCGCAAACTTCGTTGGCGATACGTGTGTCGCTGTCGGAGATTGCCATTTTCTTTATTTCATTGCTCATTTTCTTACGGGCTTCAGGGTCTCCCATAAGTCGGATTGCCTCGTCTACAAGAATCTGACGTGCATCAGCGTCGGCTACGAATACCGCCGCACCCACATCGGAGAGGGCACGTGCATTGTGGGTCTGGTGATCTTCTGCCACATTCGGAGAGGGCACAAGTATTACCGGTTTGCCAAGCACCTGCAGCTCTGATATTGACCCGGCTCCGGCACGTCCGATCACAAGGTCGGCTGCCTTGTAGGCGGCTGCCATGTCAGTGATGAAAGGTGTCACCACTATTCCTTTACGTCTTTTTACAGCTGCCGGACCACGGTCGCCGAAGTTTTTACCGGTCTGCCAAATTACCTGGATGCCCTTGTCAGCAAGTCGGGATATGCCTGCCTCAATACTTTCGTTTATGGTGAGTGCCCCGAGGCTGCCCCCTACCACAAGCAGCGTGGGAAGATCCGGATTAAGTCCGAATGATTCACGCGCCTCTTTCACGCTCGTATGGTCATTGAGAAGGGCTTTACGTATCGGATTTCCGGTCTTTACAATTTTCTCCCCTGGGAAAAAGCGGTCCATATTATCGTATGCCACACATATGCACGCCGCCTTTTCACCAAGAAGCTTATTGGTAACTCCTGCGTAAGAGTTCTGCTCTTGGATTAGGGTAGGGATGCCGGCTTTCTGGGCAGCCTTCAACATGGGACCCGATGCATAGCCTCCCACTCCGATGGCTATGTCGGGCTTGAACTCGCGTATGATTTTACGGGCAAGTCGCAGGCTTTTGAAGAGCTTTATCAATACACCGAAGTTTCGCCAGATACGTTTACGGTCAAATCCTGCCACAGGCAAGCCGATTATCTTGTATCCGGCTTCAGGCACACGGGTCATCTCCATACGGTTTTCCGCCCCCACGAAGAGAATATCTGCGTTGAGTTTGCGTCGGAGTACGTCGGCGATTGACAGAGCAGGGAAAATATGTCCCCCTGTGCCACCTCCGCTTATCACCACACGGAGTTGGCTATTGGCGTCTGCGGGATGCGTCCCGCCATTACTTGATGTTGTCATTTTTTCGGCGATTGATTTGAGAAGTTGGCTGCCTGCATATCCTCAGGCAGCTCCTTAAGTTCGGCTTTTATTTGTTGGGAATTGCTCGAAGTCACTGCATAGCGGCTCACGGAGAGCATAATTCCCAAGGCGGCAGACATCACAAGTATTGAGGTACCGCCTTTTGATATGAAGGGCAACGGCTGACCGCTCACGGGGAAAAGTCCGGTGACGATTGCCATATGTACGAGAGCCTGGAACACAATCAACACTGCACAGCCCATGATGAGGAATGCGGGGAACGCCCTTCGGCACTTGTAGGCTATGCGTCCTGCCCGTGCGAGAATCAGCAGGTATAGGATTAGCAGAGCTAACCCTCCGATAAATCCCGTGTCCTCCACTATGATGGAGAAGATATAGTCGGAGAAGGCGAGGGGCAGGCGGGCACTCTCTCTTGAGTTGCCCGGTCCCTGACCGATCAAGCCGCCGTTGGCTTGTGCAATCTTGGCAAATATAACCTGGCGGTTCTCGTCGTTTAGTTCATCGTCGGGATTCACACCTGCAAGAAAGCGTGAGATACGCCCTTTCTGGGTGCCTGTACGGTCGATGCCATCTTTCACCACAGCTGTGGTCTGTCCTACTTTTTCGAATTCACCGGTTGACTTGTCGCCGGTGTACTTCATAAGCACCAACACACCGGCACATACCCCGTAGACAAGGAGCACAAGGCCGAACTTTTTCCATTTCATACCGCCGATGAGAAACATTGAAAGGCTGACTCCAAAGAGGAGGATGGTATTGGTAAGACCATTCTTCCATAAAAGTGCGCCAAACAGGATTACAACTCCGGCAGCTTGAAACACGCCTCTGGTGGTTACACCTCTCACTTCCTGATGCTGGCCAAGAATACGCGCAAGGAGCACCACCACAGTGAGCTTGACTATTTCCGGCGGCTGGATTGTGAAGCCTGCCACCCTAATGGCTCGCTGGGCACCGTTGATTTCAACTCCGAAGAAATTGGAGAGCACCAACAGTCCTAACGACACCACGGCGCAGAACCATGCCAAGCGACTGAAATAGCCGTAGTGGGTGTTTTGGAGAGCCAATACAATTCCGAGACCTAATACAAGGAACATGGCGTGGCGTATGAGGGGCATATAGACATTTGTGCCTGACACTTCGGAACTTGAGGCTGAGAATAGCTCAATCACCGATGCCACGAGAAGAGTGATGTATATGCCCCAAAGATAGGGGTCGGATTTTTGGGTACGTCGATCTGCCCGTTGGCGCGGTGCTTGTGCTGCCACTGTCGGCTCTACAGCGATTCCGTCGACAGTGTTTTTGATTGTCACTCCTTCTGCGGGAGCCTGTTGTTGGTTTGTCACTTTTATAGGTGTGTTAGGAGAGTTGATATTACGGTTTATTTAATCCGGGATAGTTAGGGGCAGCTCAGAGCATAGCTCTTACGGCTGCCTTAAACTTGTCGCCCCGGTCTTCGTAGCTTTTGAAGAGGTCGAAGCTGGCGCAGCAAGGAGAGAGGAGGACAGTGTCGCCCTCAGTCGCTAATTTACGACACTCTTTAAGGGCATCTTCAAGAGTGTGGGTATCGGCTATCACGGGCACTTTGCCGGAGAAGAACTCGAGTAGTTTCTCGTTGTGGAGACCCATACATACAATGGCTTTCACCTTCTCCTTTACAAGAGGTTCTATCTCTGAATAGTCGTTACCCTTGTCTTTGCCGCCGAGTATGAGGACTGTGGGTGTGGTCATACTTTCCAGCGCATACCAAGTGGAGTTGACGTTGGTGGCTTTACTGTCGTTGACATACCGTACACCGTCTACCGTTGCAACATATTCGAGACGATGCTCCACAGCCTCGAAATCTTCAAGAGCCTCACGGATGTTTTCCTTACGTATCTTAAGCACGGAAGCAGATATTCCGGCAGCCATTGAGTTGTAGAGATTATGGAGACCTTTGAGGGCGAGACGGTCGCGGGGCACCTCCCACACTTCGCCGGGGGTGGCGAAATGCACAATGCCATCCTCTACCCAAGCAGCGGTGGCATCTTCGCGCTCAAGACCGAACGGAAGCTTCAACGCTTCGCTCTGCACCTGCGCAATCTGGCGCCGAATCACGGGATCGTCTTGCCAATATACGAAGAAGTCCTCTTTTGTCTGGTTTTGGAGAATACGGAATTTCGCAGCCACATAGTTTTCCATCTTGTGGTCGTAGCGGTCCATATGGTCGGGGGTGATATTCATAATCACCGCGATGTTGGCTTTGAAGCGATACATATTTTCCAACTGGAAGCTGGAAAGTTCTATCACATATGTGTCGTGCGGATCCTCAGCCACTTGCAGGGCAAGGCTTTTGCCTACATTTCCTGCCAAACCCACGTCGATACCCGCTTTTTGCAGGATATGATAGGTGAGTAGGGTAGTGGTGGTCTTTCCGTTGGAGCCGGTGATGCACACCATTTTCGAGTCGGTGAATCCGGCGGCAAACTCTATTTCCGACAGCACGGGAATACCCTTCGCCACAATTTTCTCCACCATCGGGGCATAAGGGGGAATGCCGGGGCTTTTCACCACCACATTGGCATTGAGAATCTTCTCCTCGGTGTGATGTCCCTCCTCATAGGGGATGTCATACTTGTCGAGGAGTTCTTTATACTTTGCCGGGATTGTACCCATGTCGGAGAGGAACACGTCCATCCCCTTCACTTTTCCGAGCACTGCGGCACCGGCGCCGCTTTCACCTCCGCCGAGCACCACCAGGCGTCCGTTGAGGTCGATGTTGTGTTTATTTGTCATTTCTATGATTTAGAATTAACGAAGTTTCAGGGTCACGAAAGTGAGGGCGGCAAGCAAGATGCCCACAATCCAGAATCTAACCACAATCTTCGACTCCGGAATCGGAGTCTTGGGAAAATTGATAATACATTTCACGGCATTGTCGCCCGCCTTCTGGAAGTGATGGTGGAGCGGGGTCATCTTGAATATGCGGCGTCCTGCACCGTATTTCTTTTTGGTATATTTGAAATAGCCCACCTGCATAATCACCGAGAGGTCTTCGATGAAGAAGATTAGGCAGAGCAACGGAATCAGAAGCTCCTTGCGTATAAGGATGGCAAACACCGCGAGGATGCCGCCGAGCGTGAGACTTCCGGTGTCGCCCATAAATACCTGGGCAGGGAAGGCATTATACCATAGGAATCCTACCAACGCCCCTATGAAGGCACCTGCATATACCACTAATTCCTCACTGCCGGGTATATACATTATGTTGAGATAGCCCGAATAGATGATATTGCCGCCGAGATAAGCCATAACTGCGAGAGCCACACCGATTATAGCGGAGGTACCTGCACAGAGTCCGTCAAGTCCGTCGGTGAGGTTTGCTCCGTTGCTGACGGCAGTGACAGCAATGATGACCACAAGGACAAACACAAGCCAACCCAATGTCTCTGCCACCGATGGATTATCAATCCACGACGTGAGCCACTCATAGTTGAAATTGTTGTTTTTCACAAATGGAATTGTGGTCTGCGGAGATTTTATGGTGGCAAGGGAGTGTACCACCTCAGTCTCATTATTTATCTGGTTGACAATCTCCATGTTCTCGCTCATTACGATGTCGGGGGAGAGCCACATCGTAATGCCGACGAGCAGACCGAGACCTATCTGTCCGATGACTTTGTACTTGCCTTTCAAGCCATCCTTGTTGTGGTATTTCAGTTTTCGGTAGTCGTCGAGGAAGCCGATTGTGCCCATCCACATTGTGGCAATCAGCATCAGTATCATATAGATGTTGGTGAGATTACCTATAAGGAGGCAGGGCACCATTATGGAGAGGATAATGATCACTCCACCCATTGTGGGGGTACCGGTCTTGCTCATCTGTCCCTCCAGACCGAGATTGCGGACCACCTCGCCCACTTGCATACGCTGAAGGCGATGTATGATGTCGCGTCCATAGATAAGGGCAATGAGCATAGCGAGAGTGAAGGCTACACCTGCACGGAAGGTGATGTAGTCTATCAGACGTAAGCCGGGCAGGTCGGCTCCCTGGATTGATTTGAACAGTTCGTAAAGCATCGCTATTTATCTCTTTCTTATTCCTAAGGCTTCTTTCACCTCTTCACGGTCGTCGAAATGGTGGCGCACTCCGTTGATTTCCTGGTAAGTCTCATGACCCTTACCTGCCACAAGCACTACTGTGCCCGGCTTGGCACGGAGCACAGCCTTACGGATTGCCTCGCGGCGGTCGGTGACACACTCAGTGCGTTTCAACTCTTCCGAACTAAGTCCGGCACGCATATCTGCTATGATTTCTTCCGGCACCTCGTTGCGCGGATTGTCGCTTGTGAGGATAAGATAGTCAGAGCGACATACTGATTCCTGAGCCATCATCGGGCGTTTACCATGGTCACGGTTGCCTCCGGCACCCACCACTGTTATGATTTCGCCGTCGTTGCCCACAATCTCACGGATAGTATCAAGCACGTTGACGAGTGCATCGGGGGTATGCGCATAGTCTACTATCGCTGCCACCCCGTCGGCAGAGAGGAAGGGTTGGAAGCGACCTGCCACGGGTACGAGGCGACTCATGTTGACAAGCACCTCCTCCGGATCGAAACCGGAAAGTATGGAGGCTCCGTAGACGTCGGTAAGGTTGTAGGCATTGAAACGTCCTGTGAAGCGCACCTCCACCTCGCGGCCGTTAAGAAGCATCAGAGTGCCGTCGAGACGTGTCTCAAGTACTTTTCCTCTGAAGTCGGCATCTGAGCGCAGGGAATACGTGTAGACTTTGGCACGTGTGTTCTGCACCATATACGCCCCACATTTATCGTCGGCGTTAGTGAGGGCAAAGGCTGTGGGGGGAAGCATATCGAAGAAAGCCTTCTTGGCGTTCATATAATTCTCTACTGTGCCGTGATAGTCAAGATGGTCGCGGGTCAGGTTGGTGAATATGCCTCCAGTGAAGTGAAGCCCTGCCACACGCTTTTGAGCTGTGGAATGGCTCGACACCTCCATAAACGCATAATCGCATCCGGCAGCCACCATTTCAGCGAGAAGCGAATTTAGCGATAGCGGGTCTGGAGTGGTATGGGTGGCGGGCACCGCACGGTCGCTTACATAATTGCAGACAGTGGATAGGAGTCCGGCTTTGTAACCCTCAAGCTTTGCCATCTCGTAGAGCAGGGTAGCCGTTGTGGTCTTACCGTTAGTGCCGGTAACGCCCACAAGCTTCAGCTGACGAGATGGGTAGCCATACCATGCTGAAGCAAGGCGTCCGAGAGCCTCTGCCGAATCGGGCACCTGCACATATGTCACTCCTTTTATAAGTGTAGAGGGAAGCTCTTCGCACACGATGGCACCGACGTGGGCACTTGCCACG
>CAMWTL010000057.1 GCA_947177145.1 uncultured Porphyromonadaceae bacterium | reverse complement strand
TATTAAAAGCTTATTCTGCTCGGAATCTTTTTAAAGTATATTCTGCTTTGGAAGCTTTTATTGCATTAACAAATCCATAAGATTCAGAAATGCCATAATAGAGCATAAAAATATACTATAGGCTTGCAGAATTGTCATATGGCATGCCGTGTCGCGACATGACTTGTAATAAGGAAGAATCAGAGACGGAGGATATGATAGATAATGCCTCTCATGCCGCTATAAAGGGTACGGGTGTATGTGTTCAGGATTCTCCAGGGATCAACTGAAAGACGCGGAAGCATTTTACTGTTGACCTGACGGAAGGCATATATTTTCTGTTGCCAGTAGCCCTTTGGACAAGGCTTGACAGAGGCTCTGTATCTTCCGAAATTTCCCTCTTTTAGGATGAAAGAGAAGATTTTTTCAGCTCTCTTAGTGTATTTAGGGGAGTATAGAGGGCATTCGTATTCCGGTAATGCCAAGTATTGAACGGCTATGGGAGTGAAAGCTTGCCATGGCTTCAGGAGTTGAAATTCTTTTAGACGATGTGTTAATTCGTTATGGTCTATGGAATTTGAGTGGGTGTGAAGCAGCGTCACCCAGTCGCAGACTTGGCGCAGCCCTATGCCACCGTTGATAAAGTGGTGATATAGGTGAAGGAATACGAAAATCACATCGAAAATGGGTGTAGGTAGGCTGATCTCCTCTTTGTCAATATTGATTTTTCGGTTGCTATGGAGAAGTTGTTGTGTGCTCCACTCCTGAAATTTACGATTAGCTTTGGGGGAGGAAAGAATTCCGGCAAGACGGTGTAATTCGATACGTACTCCTTTAAGGGCACAGCCGTAGTGCTTCGATTTAGGTATAAATTCTTCGGTGGATTGCCAACCTAATTTTTTAGTTGCCTCGTATGCTTTGCGGTAGTTTGCCTCACCGACGTAGAGGTCGATGTCGCCGCATTGACGCAGGGTTGAGGCGGGGTAATTACGTGCATATGCCTGACCTTTGAGGAGTACATTCGGGATATCTACCTCTTTGAGAAGCTGTGTGGCTTCGGCTACACAGCTATCGAGCAGAAGATGGGTACGGCGGTTGCGTTCGATGAAAGAATATGCCTTATGTCGCCATTCCTTAGATGGCAGCAGTTGTGGAGGGAGGGTTAAGGCAGCTGTGAAGGCTGATACGCCTACGGTTTGCTGCAATGCCATTGTTGTGATAGCATCCCAGTTTATGTATGAACCGGATGTTAGGGCATCTTGGGATGGACGGGTGTCAACGGGTGTTTGCCATAGGGATGCTCTGACAAGGGAAAGCAGCTGCTGAGTTGTGGAGGTAGAGATAATCGTTTCTTTCATCATTTATAAGACTATCTCCAATGAGTTTGGTTTATTTTGCTTAGTGGAATGAAGACATATTTTCACCTTGCGACAAACCTCCTTACGGCTGGGGAAGATTTGAGGAAAGGCTGGGGAAGATGTGGGAAGGGTGGATTTCGTGAGGGATTTGGAAAGATGAGAGGGTTAGGGGATTATGATTCCGGCTTTTAGCCAGATGGCTATGAGTTCTTCTGCATCTTTGCGGGCGGTTGCTTCTTCAACATCGTAACGTGTTGTTAAGAGGTGAGTTATGGTTCCGAGGTCAAAGTCGGGGAAAGATTCGTTTTGAGGATCAGGGAGGGATTCCCAGATGTAGGCAGCGGGGGCATTTAGGGATACGAGACGGTCGAAGTCGATTAGATCGAGGCTTTCTGCTATTATTATGGACTCCGTACCAAGTTGGCGTAGTACTAATCCTTTTGTCTTTTTCATATTTGTGTTTTTTTGATTTTGTGGTAGAGGCGGCGGAGAGGGAGGAGGTTATGCCACAGGAGGGCTAAGAGGCGTGAGGAGGGGGTGGATAGATTGTGTTTTTTGCCGTTGCGGATAATTGCGTTGACAGTGCCGTAGATGTTGGTTTTATAGCATTTCTCTTGTTGAAAGAGGTTGTTGTCACCTGTAAGGATGACGATATTTGTGTTTATCTTGATGATTCGGTGGACGATGTAGGAGCCGTTTTCTGTCTTTGCTAATATTATATCTCCTTTTCGGAAGGAGGTGGGAGGTGATAGAAGGAGTGTGTCGATGTCGCCACGTATGAATGGTCGCATACTGTTGCCTTTTGCCCGGAGTTTGACGGCCTTTCCCTGGGCAAGCAGTTGACAGACCTCTTTGAGGAGTATGTCATTTGGTAGTATGTGTGTTTGGGAGATAGACATAGCGGTTTGAAGACGGCTTTATATTTATGCTTGGAGACCAGTTTTACAGAGGTGGGCGGCTTCTTTGTTGGGGAGACATTCGAGGTGGTAAATCTTGGTATTTTGGAGGAGTTGAGTGAGGGTGTTGTGGATGGCTTCTGACATTTCGTGGTTCCATTTCATATGGGAGCAGGAGGGGAGGATGGCAGCGTAGGCTTTGATTGGAGAGAGTCGGGTTATGTGGTTGGAGAGTGCTTGGCTTAGGCGAACGATACCTCCAATGGGAATTCTGCGGTTTAGATAGCAGGGTGTTTTGCCACTCCAAGGAGAACCGTAGACGAAGCACTGTCCATCAATTATGCGTATAACGGGATTATCATCGTTTAGGAGTTTTGTGCCGGGGATATGGTTGAGCCATAGGCGACTGTGGGTGCTTTTGCCTGTGCCGCTTTTGCCTAAGAAGAGGTATCCTTTTCCGTCATATTCAACGGCTGAGGCGTGAAGGAGGAGGGTGTTGTGGGGAGAGGAGGCAAAGGCGTATAGGAGCATCAAGGTAGTGTCAAGGGCATAACGGCGTTCAGAGTGGGTGCCACCTATCCAGGCTTTTGCGGTGTGATAGTCTTTGGTGATTCGGAGACGGCAACATTCGCAACCGGAAATAGTAGTTAAATATATTGTCAGGCTACCGTCTGAGTGGGTGAAGATAGCCATCTTTCCGTTTTCATCCTCCAGATTAGCGGTAGGTGTAGTTTGCGCTGCCAAAGACTTAGGCTTCTTAGTTTGAGCTGCCACAGATTCAGGATCATTTGTTGGCACTGTTACAGAACCTGGATTCTTAGTTTGAGCTGCTAAAGATCCGGAATCGTTAGTTTGCGTTGCCAAAGACTCCACATCATTAGTGAACGTAAGAGTAAAAAGCTTCTCCTCCTCACCATATGGGCTTGCCTGAAAAGAAGAATCTGTCTGAAAAGATAGATTTGTCTGAAAATAGATATCTGTGTGAAAAGCCGAGTCTGTCTGAAAAACTGGAGCTGTCTGAAAAGGAGCGTAGGATGTTAGCTCCTTTTCAGACAGGGTTCCTTTCGGTATATTCAGCGTGAAGAGATGGTCTCCCACACGATATGTTCTATGCTTATTCATTGATAAGATAGGGTTCTTCGCTTCTATAAACCGTACAAGTTTTGGTTTGGGATATTAAGGTTTTTGGTATATAATAACCTTAGTTTGATCCTTCCGAGGAGCTATTTTGTTGTTGCTGGAGTTTATCCCACTCAGATGTTAACATTAAGGTGCCCTCAGGAGTGGCAGTTAGCTTAAACCAATAGCGTTTACCAGCTTCAATTACTTTATCAAAGTTGTTAATTGTAATTGAATAAGGAGTTTTAGTAAGATGGCTAACTATTAAATTTATCCTCAGTTCATTATATTTACAATCATTTCCAATTCGCGGAACTGTTGAAATATAGAGATCGTATGTTTCTCCATTTAGGATGGAGTCTCCTATATCATCAGTATCATCCTTGCCATTAATAGTAGTACCAATGTGGTCAGTATATGCATTACTAGAAGAGGTGAAAAATTCCTTAGTATCGTAGACTTTTAAATAGTAACCATCAGCTTCATTACCTGCAACACTAAAATAAAGGGTAGTGTTAAAGAATGAAAGTAATGAACCTGCTATATCATTAGAATCAGACTTTTCGTTATTTTCTCCACTTCTTGTATCTTCGTTATTATCTTCGGGATTAGTTGTACTATCATTGGATGGAGGATATTCAAATTCTAACTTTGTGGGATATAAATCTTTACCAGAAGCGTTGTGGAGAGTTATACGAAAAATCGCTGATAGGTGTTTAAAATGTAAGTCCGGAACCTTTCCATCCTCAACAGCTGTAACTATATCATACATTTTTAAGTTATCTTTCATATAAGATAAACTCTCAGTCAAATCTTGAGGTGTACTGGTGTTAAGATTATAGATATACTGAGGTTTATTGCCTTCAGTACCAACTCCTAAGTGAATAATATTTCTTTCGTCGTAAATGACATTTCCAGCATTATCTTTATAAGCATCCCTATTAATTTCTCCATATACAGCCAAGATAACATCACCTTGTTTAACTGTAAAATTTGGATGTTCTGATGCGACATATCCGAATTCAGCAGTTCTTTTATCCTCTGATAACTTGACTTCATACAATATAACTCCAAAAGGACAATCATTTATCCTTGTTATGTTAATGAGGTTTATCTCCTCTTCTTTATCCCAAATAAATGTCTCCTCATTTATACTTGTATTGCCGTAAGTGATTTGGGCACGTGTATTATTAGAGCCAGGCACAGTGGCTTTAACTGTGAGTTTATAAGGCTCTCCAGTCTCTTGAGGAGTTTCAGGAGAATTATTATCTTGAGGAAGTTCGGATTGACAGGAGTAGAGGGCAGGGAGCAACAGTAGTGTTGCTAACATTTTGTAGATTCTCATTTTCGTATATGAAGTTTGAGATTAGATATAAATTACCACCATGTTCCTCCGTCGGTAAAGTCAGGAGCACCTCCCGGAATACTGCTCCCGCTTAGGATTGGCTGTTCAAGTTCGAGATTTACTATCTCGGAGGAGGGTTTTACGTAGGTTTCTTTTGCTTTAGTTTTGTCCATAATATACGTGGTATTTGATTAAGTTTTACGTTTATCTTTATTTGTGACAAAGGTAATTTTTATATGGAAAATAGACAATTTTTGGGTGCGACAATTTCATATTTCAGATGCGACAATTTTTAAGTAGTTTATTATTAGAATTTTAATATTATATCTGTTTTGTGGCAGTGTCATGGTATTAACTTAGGAAGTTTTATTATTTCATAGAAAGAATGGAAACATTTTAGGGGCGATTTTATGGAGACAGATGATTTTGAAAATATGATAAATAACACGTAAATATGGTGATATAGTGATTTTGTGGTCTTAGCAAATGAGGACTTATTTATTGGGTCTTTGGGTAATATAGAGATTAGTAGGTTGACAAATGAAGTTAGAGCACGTGATTTATTTGAGGTCACATACTCTAACTTCATTTGAAATTGTTAGCGGTTCTCTCCTGATTTTGTTAAGAAGAGGATAATTAAAAATTATAGATTATTCTTTGTACAATTGCGGAGATGGTTATTTTTTGGTTTTGGTGAGGAGGTGGCGGACTGCGCCTTCGAGCTGGGAGTCGGTGCCGTTTTCGATGTCGGCTGGGGCGTTGTAGATGATTACATCGGGGGTGAGCTGGTGATTCTCAAGGATGGTGCCGTCCATCGAAACATTGGTGACTTGGGGTATGCCGAAGATGAGAGTCGGGTCGATTTGGGTTTCCCACCATACGGCTGTCATTGTGCCGGGTATCGGTGCACCGACCACATCGCCTATGCCAAGGTATTGATAGGTGAAGGGTGAACCGTGTGCGTCACTGTAGTTGCTTTCGTCTACGAGCATTACCGAGGGCTTGGTCCACTGGGCAAAGGGTTCGTGTCCGATTTCACGGCCACGCGGTTTGAATGTGACGTATTCCTTACCGTTAAGGAGTACGGCAAGGTCATTGTGGAGCCAGCCACCTCCGTTGTGGCGGGTATCGACCACAATAGCGTCACAGTTGCGGTACTTGCCAAGAATACGGTCGTAGACGGTTTGGAAACTCTCGCCATCCATGCCGCGAACATGGACATATCCGATTTTGCCGTCAGAAAGCTTGTTTACTACATCTTCATTATGTTCAATCCAACGGTCGTAAGCCATCTGAGACTGAGCACCTGTGCTTATCGGTTTTACGGTGGGGTAACTTATTTTGCCATTAGCTTTTCTTACGCCAAGGCGTACCTTCTTCCCTGCTTTACCTTCGAGGAGTGGGAGGTAATCGGCACCCGGAGCTATTTCTTGCCCGTCGATGGATATGATGACATCGCCCACGGCAATGTCAGCTCCCTTGGCTGCGAGAGGTCCGCGTGGCAGAATCTCCGTAATCATCAATCCTTCTCCCTCATAATCATCATCGAAATATGCACCGAGAACAGCTGTGGAGAGGGAGGGACCTTCACCATAATATCTGCCGCCGGTATGTGACGCATTCAACTCACCAAGGATTTCGCTGAGGAGAGTGGCGAAGTCACGGTTGTTGGAGATGTAGGGGAGGAACTCGCGGTAGTGGTCGGTATAATATTTCCAATCCACTCCGTGAAGTTTTTCATCGTAGAACTTATCTTCTACCTGCTTTGCCATATGGTCAAAGATGTAGGCACGTTCAAGAGAGGGCTTACGGTCGTAGGGTGCCTCAAACTCAATATCCTTTACATCGGAACTTGCAAGATTAACTTTCTTGATGCCGTAGGCGGTGTTAACAAATAGATTCTCACCCTTTTTATCGGGGTTAAGTCCACCTGCCACACCTTTCAGGAGCACTTTATTCTCACCTTTCTTTAGATCAATCACGTGAATGTTGTAGCCACCTTCAGTAGCGGCTGCCACGTAGTAGAGCTTTTCGCCTTTAGGATCAAGGAAGTAGTCCCACATATTAGATGAACGACGAGTGAGACGGCGAGTGCGGTAGCGACGGTTTTCGACGTCAAGGGGGTCAGACTTCTTCTCGTCAACGCTATCTTTCTTCTTTTTGTCTTTCTTACCTTTCTTATCCTTCTTGGCTTTACTGTCAGCTTCGGCTTTTTCGGCTTCCTCCTTCTCCTTAGCTGCCAGTTTGGCTTCCTCTTCGGTGTAGTTGAATTGATCCCAAGCCTCACCGTCAAGAGCCATAAGCACGATGTCTTCCTCGTTGCCCCAGGAGCCTTGTGCCTTCATGCCATACTTGCCGGTAGTGAATGTGACAGCCTTACCGTCAAGTGCCCATTTCGGATTACCGGCAGAGTGACCGCTCTCAGTCAGATTCACCACCTCAGAGCCGTCCGCCTTAACGAGCGCAACATCTACGTTGTTCCAGCCACCGTTAGCCATGTAAGACACGAGCAGATAGTCGCTATTGGGACTCCATTCAAAAGGTATGTCACCATCTGAATAAGAGTAGTTGTACTCACCGTCAAGGGCAGTAGTTACTTTTTTCGTAGCCAAATCAATGACCTTGAGAGCGGTACGGTCTTCAAGGAATGCAACCTTCTTGCCATCGGGAGAGAACTGGGGTTGCATAGCCGAGGTCTCGCACTTGTAAAGAGGCTCGATAACAATGTCGGTGGCATAGGCAAACTGTTTCTCTTTGTCATCTTTAATCTTGGCAGTGAAGAGTTGCCAAATGCCATCAACATCGCTGTCGAACACGATTGTACGTCCATCGGGAGAGAAGGAAGCGGAACGCTCCTGAGCCGGGGTATCGGTGATGCGCTTAGTGGTCTTATACTCGCTATCGGTAACGTAGAGTTCACCTCGGAGAATTAGGGCAACCTCCTTTCCTTCGGGAGAGACAGCTATATTAGATGCACCACTGGTGACATATCTCTTCACAAGGTCACGGTCGTAATCGTCGGCATTTACCACAACATTGATTTTCTGTGGTTCCTGACCGGGACGAAGTGTGTAAAGATCGCCATCCCAAGAGAAAGCAAGCATACCGTTGTCGGAAGATGAGAGGGAACGCACAGGGTGTTTGGTGAACTTGGTAAGCTGACGGTCGGTGTTGCTGCCTATTTTACCCTCAAATACGTTGAGAGTACCGTCTTTTTCGCTTACATAAAAATAGGTGTCGCCTTCGCCCCATACAGGTGATTGGTTGCCGCCGTTGAAGTTGGTGAGCTGGGTAAAGTTGCCGTCACGATAGAGCCATACATCGGCAGTGCCGGATGAACGCTCGTGTTTACGCAGCACATCTTCCACGCCCTTACGGTCCTGATAGAGTATCTCACCTTTAGCATTGGCATCAGCCGACACCACCGGAACCGAGAGATAGAGTTTTGGACGGGGATTGGATTTATCAACATTGATAGTATATAGCTGTGTCTGGAAAGGGGCACGGGCACTCTTGCGGCCGGGAAGGTTAGCAGCGTTAAACAGGAGAATAGAATCGTTGAGGAAAGTGAGAGGAGTCTCGGAGCCGCTTGCAGTGGTAAGGCGTTGTGGTGTACCGCCATTTGCGGAGGTGATGAAGATGTCGTCGGAACCTTCGCGTGTGCTCATAAAGACGAGGCGTTTGCCGTCGGGTGTCCAGACAGGGTTGGCATCGTAGGCACCGTTGGAGGTTATCTGTGTAGCCTGACCGCCTGATACAGGGACAGTGAATATGTCACCTTTATAAGTGAAAGCAACGGTAGTGCCGTCGGGAGATATTGCGGCATCGCGTAGCCAACGGGCGTTCTCAGCACCGGAAGCAGTGAGCATAGCGCCTGCAAGTAGGGATAATGCTAAATAACGTTTCATGGGTTATTAATTGGTTTTGATTGCAAAAGTAGTGAATCAATCTTAATAACACAAACTTCATCAGAGTATTTTTTGGATTGCCAGGGAAAATATGGGATATAAAAACAAGGTGCCAAAGAGATTTGACACCTTGTTTTTTGCACCCGGAGAGAAGCTTTTTATCCGGGAGTGGGATTTACACCCGGAGACAAACTTTTAATCCGGGGAGAGAATCTGTAGAGAGGAGGAATTTATGGGGGAGAGGCTTTTGGGATGGGGTTAGCGAAGGATTTTGGTGACCTTGCCGTTGCTCTGGCGGAGGTAGACGCCCTTCTTTGGCTCGGCTATGCGACGGCCCATAAGGTCGAAGTAGATTGCATCATCTTCGCTGACATTGACTGCTTTAATGCTTGTGGTGTCGTCGTAATCGTTGTTGATTATGGTGACAGTTTGGTCATAGTAGCTGACTTTGAAAGTAAGGCTGCATCCCTCTACGCCGTGGAGCTGCCAGCTTCCTTTACCCCAAACCCAGTCGGTGGTTGTTTCAGCACCATCAAGGGGAAGTTCAACAGGCTCATCGTTTACCTGAGAACCCCAAGAGCCTGTTTCCCAATCGCCGAGCTGGTTGTAGAAGCGGAAGATGGGGGAATCCTCAGTCATTGTGAAGGTAGCTTCATAATGACCCATATCACCTGTTTCGGGAAGTGTCATTGCATCGGAATTGATGTCCCAGCCCTGGGGAGAGCCAATGAGGTAGATGTAATCCTCAACTTCCTCGAATGTGAATTCCATCGTGTTGAGGTCAGCTGTGACTTTCATTCTGCCACCGGACCAATTTTCAGCCGTTTTCCAGAAATTATCACAATCGGGGACACCTTTAAAAGTCTGAACAACTCCTAATTCAGGATTTAAGGTATCATCTGCGTTTTCAGGACCGTAATTACGAGGGGCTAAGAGACCGCTCCAGAAATTAACCATTAATGGACTTTCACCGTTTCCACTAAAATAAAAGTTGTCTTCGAAGGTCTGAAATCCTGTGCGTGTCATCGGACGGGTGGAAAGGTATTCGTCGGGGGGACTGTCAGGTGTATTGAAGCTCATATAAAGATGAGCTATAGGATCAAATCCGGGATATTCAGGCTGATCGGGACCCTTAATTGTTACCCTCCAATTATCTTCTCCGAGATTTGTCACCATAACTTGCATTGGACCACCCTCCCAAAACGGGATTTGGATATTGGTCTGGGTGTCATAGTTACAAGTGAGGGTAAGCGGCTTGTCGCTCCAAACGAAATTGTCCAGACCATACTCGCAACCGAAATATGTAGATTGATCATTCCAGTTGCCTTCCCGACTTGTGAAGATTTTGAAAGATGCTTGATCTTTTTCTACATCAAAACTTCCGGTGTAAGTTCCATCACCAGTAAGGTCATACAGGGGCAGCCCTCCTCCATTGTCGGGTGTCACCCAGTTGGTGAAAGCACCTACTACATACAGGGCTTCAGGAGCGTCCTGTGCCATTGCGGAGGTTGCCAACAGCATTGCCCCTCCCAAGAGTAAATTTCTTACCATAGATTAAAATTTTTATGTTAAGTGTTTGTCACTTTGCAAATTTAATGTTTATGTATGAATTATACAAAGTCTGTTAAAAATTTGTAGATATTAAGTCGAAATTGTTACTAAACATCACTAATCAACAGAAATAAGTATTTTTCAATGCAATCGCCCACGGGGATTGTAGAGCACGGGCGATTATTGAAAAATGGCAAAGTCCGTTTTAGTGAATTACATTGTTTTTGTTGAGATAGCCTTTGTCGATGGCTTTTATGATAAGGTCTGCGACGTTCACAGCACCCAATTTGTTGAAAAGTGCTTTGCGATGAGTTTCCACAGTGTTGACAGAGACAAATAGGGCACCGGCTATCTCCCGAGAGGTCTTGCCTTGCGCTATCTGTAGGAGCACTTCAAGCTCACGTGAGGAGGGATGAATAAGCTTGTCGTCTACAGTATTCATAACACTCTTGACCTCATCGCAATAGTAATTGTTGCCATCAAGAATGGAATGTATGGCATTTGTTATCTCATTTCCGGAACCCGATTTATATATGATAGCGTTGACATCGCGTGATAGGAGCTTGCGCAATGTCCATATCTCGTCGTGGACAGTACTGACGATTATTTTGGCTTGCGGATTACGTGCCCTGATCATTTCAATCAGGACAAACCCGTCTAAATCGGGCAGTTCAAGATCTAAGATAAAGAAATCGAATTTATTGCCACTGTCAAGCTTTTGAATCAATTCGGTAGCGTTGCTGAATTGCTCAATGTCGGTGGCACCACCACGTAGGAGTACCGCAATCATACCCTCACGTATAAGTGGGTGGTCATCGACTACGGCAAACTTCATTTTTGCTATGACGGATTGATCGGCCATTTAAGATAAATTGGTTTTGCAGATAAACAGTTTGCAAAGTTACTATTTTATCAAATGCCCGTCAATCACTGATTACCGTGATTCTCGCTACAAGAAGGTCATTTTCATATTTTTACCGACACAGTAATGCAAGTGCCATCTTCTCCCTGCGACATATTGAATGAGGCATTTATAGAATTTGCCCTTCGCTTCATAGACTCCACTCCAAGTCCTCGTTTCCCGACAGCGCCGGGGATACCGTTGTCTTTTATGGTAAGTTTAAGAATCGAATTATTGAGATACATAGTGATGGCTATCTGATTGCCGGAGGAGTGCTTAATGGCATTGCCAACTGCTTCCTGCACAATTCGATACAGCTCAAGCGACACATCGTCGGGCACACGGTTCCAATCATTGTCTGGCGCTTCTGAGGTGTAGGTGATATTGATTGAGGCAGCCTGCTTTGACAGGTAATAATTTATTACCTCGTCAATGGTGGCATATGTGAATTCCGGAGGCATAAGTTCGTGGGAGATTCTGCGCACCGAATCACGGCAGGAAGCAACTAATTGCTCGGTTGGCTTTTCGCTGTAGCCATTTTTGATGTTCATTTCGATTGCAAGGAGATCATTGCATACGCCGTCATGCAACTCCCGTGCCATACGTTTACGCTCTGTTTCGAGACCTTCAAGATATTGCTGTGTCAGCTGTTTGCCGATGTCGGCACGCAGATTGGCAAATTCTATTTCACGCTGCATCTTCTGGCGGCGCTGTCGCCATACATATATTATGAATACGGCTACCAGTAGCAATAATAGTGCGAGAGAGGCGAACAGCCACATCAGAGTTGTGGCACGTTTTGCCTCACTTTTTGTAAGGGCGAGTTCGGTCTCCTTAGTTTCATATTTGATTGTAAGATCGCGTAGATTTTCGGTTTTTTCACGCTCCCATATCGAATCGCGCAATTCATTGCTCTTCAAAAGGGTGTTGTAAGCGTTGGCATAATCTCCCAAAGCGGCATAGGCGGTATGCTGATTGTTGTAGCAGTCAAACTTTACGAAGGGGAGATTGTCGATGCCGTCGAGATTCAGGATTTTGTCGAAATAACCGAGAGCTTCCCGCTGTCTGCCGTTTTTCAAGCATATGGAACATTCTGCCTGATAATAGAGCAAAAGTGCCATTGTAGAGCTAATCTCAGGCATAAGCGATTGGCACTTCTCTCTCCAGTTTTGAGCGTCTGCTTTGTTGCCCAAGCGGTCAGCAATCAGCATTGTGTAGGCTGCTGCCCTGAAGGCCCCCTCATTGTTGTCGGAAGCAAGGGCATTGCTATATGCCAGGTCTTGATAACGCATTGCTTTTTCCAATTCTCCACAGCCGGTCAAGACGGAGCCGACAACTCCAAAAATCGTGCTTTTAAGTTCTGCGTCATTACTTTTAGAGATCCATTCTCCGGAAAACTCAGCATTTTTTGCAGCCTCCTCCTTATTTTGCATATCAAGATTCAGAACAGCAAGATTAATGTAGAGTGAGGCTATCTCTTCTATAGCTTCCTGGTCGGGGTTTTGCCTGAACTCGCCTGATGTGATTATGTCCAAGGCCTTTTCATAGCTCTGTAAAGCCTCATTTGTTTTTCCCAAAGATCTTAGGAAAACGCCTTGTGCGGCGTGGGTACCGACTATTTGTGTAGGATTGCCGGACTTTTCAGCCAATTCAATGGCTTTGTTACCTACAATGGCAGCCGAATCGGTTCTGCCGACGCTGTGCAGGCTGTCAGCCACCTCTCTTAATGTGGCTATGTCCTGTAAATTTGACGCTGGGGCAGCATAGGAGGTAGATTCAAGCAGAACTGCAACGAGATAAAGAAGCAGGGTTTTCATATGTAAAAAGGGTGAGTTGGTGGTAGATTTATCTAATAAAATTTTCAAATAGTCTTAATCTTCCAATCTTGGATGCGTCGTGTCTTTGAAGAGAAGTTTACTCCTATCATAAAGATTTTTCGTGAGTCAGAGGTGAATTTACGAGAATATTGCTTATCCTCAATCTGGCGGAGTGCAAGGTCAGATGAGGCATTGTATTTAAGCTCAAGGATGTATATGTATTTTGGCGTTTCAATCAGCAGGTCGATACGTCCATCCGAGGTGTGGACTTCAGCTTTTGCGTCAACACCAATCAGAGTTAATAGGATATACAAGGCATTTTGGAAGTTATTCTCGTGTTCTATCCTGAGGTCATAAGGTATGCTTGCGAAATATGTGTCGAGATTCCTCATTATTTTCTCCGCTTCTCCATAGCGTATAGCATCAATTATATCTGCGACAACTCCTTCGATAACACCTCTTTTCCCTTTGGTGTATATCGGCAACATATCATTGAAAAGACCCTTCTTAACCTCTTCGTTAGGCACCTTTAACTTCACAGTTTCATTTTCGAAATCATAGTTACCGATGGTCAGGTAGCCTGTCTGGTATAGCAGTGCTGTAGGATCGGCATTCCGGAGGTCAAGTCCGGCGAGACGGTCAAGGCTCCAGCGGGCATTAAGCGTCTTCTCTAAATCTACCTCAGCATTTTTTAGTGCTTCGGCAATTACTGTGGCTGCCCCGGTCGCGTTCCAATAACCCCCGATTCGCGCTTCTGACATTGCATTTAGCAGCGACCAAGGATTATATATGTCGCTACCTTCCGGAGTAAAGCGATAGCCGTCGTAATTACGCTTAAGTGAAAGATATGCGTCCTCAAAATTTACCTTCCTTTTAGAAGCAAGCCGTTGAATACCCGGCTGAAAGTTTTCAAGCAATTCTTTTTCTGTGATTCCACAAACGTCGGCGAAATCATCGGAAAAAGTTATATCCTTGAGATTATTGAGATCGGAGAATACACTGAGTTTGCTGAAACGGCTCACTCCCGTCAAGAATACTAAGCGGATATACTGAGCCGAACTCTTGAAATTGGAGTATATGCCGGCAAGCTTAGTGCGGTAATGTTCAAAAATAATATCGTTGTTAACATTCCCAACTAACGGTTTGTCATACTCATCAACGAGAATTACAACCTGACAACCGGTATGTTTATAAGCGGCTTCGATTATGTTTTCAAATCTTGATGATAGCTGATCTGCGATAGTCTCCACACGATATTCTTTCTCCCATTTTCGAAAAAGATTGTCAAGCACTTCATCAAGAGCCTCCTCATCTGCGAATTTATTCCTATTGAGATCAAGGCGAAGCACAGGATATGGTTTCCAATCCCAGTTGGTTGTGTCTATATAAAGATTCTTAAAGAGCTCACGCTTTCCTTCAAAGAAATATTGGAGTGTCGATAAGAAGAGGCTTTTGCCAAATCTGCGCGGACGTGCAAGGAAGAAGTATTTGTTGCGGCTCGATAGCATTACGTCAATGAACCGTGTCTTATCGACATAGACACATTCCATTTCACGCAATGATTTGAAATCCTGTTCCCCTATAGGATAATACTGCCTTGACATCATAATTCTAAAACTTTCTGCAAATATAACGTAATAAATTATCCCTTCCAAATAAATACTAAAAAGCTTAAAGATAAAATGTAGCCGCCTATGGATATTTGAGGAGCCGGAAGGATTATTGAAGTAGGAAAAAGGTGACATAATGTATGGGGACGGTCTTTTATATGAGGAGAAAGAAGTATTATATGCTGCAAGGCTATACGAAAAACGGGCTGATAAAAGTTGCGCGGTTCAGGATAAAAGGTTACTTTTGTAGAGAAATTGTTTCTTTGTGTAAATATTCATTTTCGTAATCGTTCAACCGATATATTTCATTATGAAAAAGATTTTCACCATTCTTGCAGCAGCCACAGTGTCGCTGTCGTGTCTTTATCCAATAGAGGCACAGGCTGAGGAAGGCTCTGCAAATCC
>CAMWTL010000056.1 GCA_947177145.1 uncultured Porphyromonadaceae bacterium | reverse complement strand
ACGCACAGCAGATACGTGATTCCTATTTCTTGGCTACCATCCGCACCGATGTCCCCATCGAAACAGACCCGAAGGACCTGATACGTAAACCCGAAGACCGCGAAAAACTCTTCTCCATATTCAAAGAATTGGAGTTCAAATCGCTGCGCGACCGTGTGGCACGTCGTCTCGATGAGGCTAAGGTTCCTCAGCCTCAGGCTCCCGGTGCTTTCCCAACCTCTCTATTTGATATGGATGGCGGTTTGGACGGCGGGGAGATTCCTGAGATGCAGACAGCTGCCGATCGCCCTATGACGTGGAAACTTGTGGTTTCGAAGGAGGATGCTGATGCCTTGGCTGATAAGTCGCTGAAAGCTGCTCAATGCGGTCTTTGCTTTGTGGCTGACGGAGAAAACGATATGACGGCACCGATAAAGGGTGTGGCGTTGGCTATGAGCGATACGGAAGCCTATTATGTGGCAGTCGATAATGAAATCGGCATGGCTGTGGTGCTCGACATTATGGCTCGTAAGGATATTCTCAAAATCACGGCTCAGGCAAAGCGTGACTATGTTTTGGCACATCGTCTCCGCAATGACGATGCTCCTGCACTGGTAAATTATTATGACGTTTCTTTAGCCCATTATCTTCTCCAGCCGGAGATGCGTCACGCTGTTGACACACTTTCTACATTATACTTGAATTACACTGCGCTTCCGGAACCTCAATTCAGTGTAAAACGTGGTTCCAAGGTGCCTGCAGCTTCTCAGGAAACCATTGCCGAATGGGCTTGTGAGCAAGCTTCGCTGGTGATACGTCTGAAACCTCTCCTTGAAAAGGAGATTGGAAGCGAAGGGATGAGGAAACTTCTCGAAGATGTTGAAATTCCCCTTGCGTCAGTGCTTGCCAAGATGGAGATAGAGGGTGTGCGTATTGATGTGGAAGCCCTGAATGACGCTGCCAAGCAGTTGGAGAACCGTATCAATCAGTTGGAGAAGGAGATTCACCAACTTGCCGGCGAGGAATTCAATGTGGGTTCACCTGCCAAAGTGGGAGAAATACTGTTTGATAAGCTCCAGCTTGATCCCAAAGCAAAGAAGACAAAGACAGGACAATACTCCACCAGTGAGGATATTCTCGAAAAGGTTGCCCATAAGAATCCGATCGTTGGTAAGATATTGGAATACCGTCAGCTGAAGAAGCTCCTCACTACCTATCTCCTTGCCCTCCCTGCCGCCATCAATCCGGAGACCGGTAAGGTACACACTGTCTACAACCAGACCATCACCGCTACCGGTCGCATATCCTCTTCTTCCCCTAACCTGCAAAATATACCTGTGAGGGAGGATCAGGGTCGTGAGATACGCCGTGCATTCATAGCTGATAAGGACCATCTCTTCCTTTCAGCCGACTATTCGCAGATTGAGCTGCGCCTTGTGGCTGATTTCGCAAATGATGACACTATGCTCGATGCTTTCAAGCACGGCGACGACATCCACGCCATCACCGCTGCCAAGATATACCATAAACAACGTGACGAGGTGACTGCCGATGAACGTCGCCACGCCAAGACCGCCAATTTCGGAATCCTCTACGGTATCTCCGCCTTCGGTCTCGCTTCGCGCTTGGGAATACCGCGCAGCGATGCCAAGGAACTTATCGACAACTATTTCGCTACGTTCCCGACTATCCACAAGTATATGGCTGATGCCGTGGAGAGTGCCCGTGAGAATGGCTATGTCTCTACCCGTATGGGTCGTAAACGCCGTTTGCCCGACATCAACAGCAAGAATCCTGTGGTGAGAGGCTATGCCGAGCGTAACGCCGTAAATGCCCCGATACAGGGTGCTGCCGCTGATATAATCAAGGTGGCTATGGTTGACATTGACCGTAAGCTGAGTGAAAAGAACTTGAAATCGAAGATGATAATGCAGGTACACGACGAGTTGAACTTCGACGTGGTGCCGGATGAGCTTCCGGAAGTGCAGAAGATAGTTGTGGAGTGTATGGAGAATGCCTACAACGGTCAGGTGAAGCTCACCGCCTCATATGGTGTCGCCGAGAACTGGCTGGACGCGCATTAGTTTATACCCTAAACTCTAAACTATAAACCATAAACCATAAGTAGGGAATTGATGAAATGAGGCCAGGAGAGGGTGTCGCGAAACGAAGCGTACGCCCTCTCTCCCATTCTTCGGCGTAGGTCGGGGTCGGAGGCAAGTTTACGCATCGCTTCGGCAAGCATAGCGGTATTTCCCGGTGTTACCAAGAAACCCTCTCTGCCATCGGTGATATATTCGGGCTGTGCCCCGTTGGAAGAGCATACCTGCGGTCTGCCGGAAAACATATATTCGGCGTTTGACAAGCCGAATGCCTCCTCCACTATCGAGGGCAACACACCGAAATCGCTCTCTGCTATATGTTCAAGAGGATTGTCGGAATGCTTGCGCCAATCGATCATATCCATCACCCCGCGTGTGATGGCACGTCGGCGCATACGGTCCACATAATCGGGCGTGCCGCTGCCAACTATACGTAGCCTTATCCTTGAGCCTTTCAGACGCGACATCGCGTCGATAAGCACCTCAATCCCTTTGCCCGGCACGAGCGGACCGTGGAACATCGCGGTGACAGGACCCTTTTCCGAGCGTTCCCGTGGAGGTAGGGGTGGAAGATTAAGACTATTATGGATTACGTGTAGCTTCTCCTCAGAAAAGGGGAGCGGTTTGGAATGCCACGTGGAGAGGAAGCGGTCACGTGCAAGGGTTGACACGAATATCATTGCGTCGAGATTCCGGTAAATACGTCGGAAAAGCCAAGTGTCGATTCCCCGCTTCACCTTGTGGCGTGTCATCACTATCCTCACATCCTTACGTCCGGCAAGCTTACGCGCAAGCAATGCCGTAAATGCATTGCGGAAACCGTGGGCATGGATAGTGACCGAATCGGGAGGTAGCTTTTTGAGAGTCTTTGCCAACACCTTTGCCGACCCTATATCAAATACTCCCCACAAAGGTGCGTGTAAAAGCGTGACGCCCTCTTTTTCAAAGAGAGCGTCTACGGCTTTGGCGTCTACGGTAAATGCCATGACGTTCCAACCCTCACCCTTAAAATGGCGGCATATATCGAGCGCATAGCGGGTAATGCCTCCCCAACGGTTGTCTGAGAGGATATGTATAAGGGTCCGTTGACTGTTTCCGTCCGTCATGGGAATACCGGTATAAGGTCACTGGAATGTATGAGGAGGTGAGGATGGTCAATTGGTGGCTGAGATCATCACCTTTATATCTACGCTGGGCAGGCTCAGGAAAGAGGCTACGAGCTTGTCTACGAGTTTGCCTCTGTAGGTGATGAGTCCTTCCTGCATACCGGGGGTGTTGGCTATCATTCCTTCCGGACCACCTTTGATGATCATTTCGTCGAAGAAATTCACTAATACGTTGGAAAGTGCCATGGCTACCGTGCGAGGCACCGAGAGCGACGGGTGGGTTTCTTTAAAATCGAGCACATACACTGAGTCTTTCAAAGCTACAGAGAGATTTTTCGGGAACTCGAAATTGCGTGTACATTCTCCTATCAGAATCACATCGGCTGATTTCACCTTATTGAAAAGCACCCTCGGATGTATGGCTATGGTGTTGAGCTTATCGCCGCAGTATTGGCGTGCTATCTGGAGCTGGGAGATGTCGTTGTTCATCAGAGTGACATAGGCACCTGCCGACATGGCAGCCTTGGCAGCGGAATAGGCTGTGGTGCCGTCGCCAATCACAAGCACCTCACAAGGATTCAAACCTGCTACGCCGGCAAGCAGCACACCCTTGCCTCCGCCTACGTATGACAGAAATTCCTGGGCATAGATTACGGCTCCCCTGCCATCAATCTCGTCGACTATATCAGCGAATACCTTCTCGTCGTTGTGGCTGCTCATGTTGTCAAGACAGCCTGCTGTGATGCGCATCTCAAGGAGAGCTTTCACCACGGGTGCTTCAAAAAGACCGTCACCCATCATAGTGAGGAGCATCGCGCCCCTACGCATCTTCCTGATGTCGCGCACGTGGAGCGGCTGGTAGGAGAGCACCACATCTGCCTTCAGAGCTTCTGAACGTGACGCGATCTCGGCGCCAAACTCGGAATAGGCTGTGTCGGGGAAGCTGATGTCGGTGGCAGCTCCCTGTTCCATTATGATCTTGAATCCGGCTGATGTAAGGAGTCCGCATCCCTCGGGTGTGAGGAGAAAGCGGGTCTCGTCGGTGTCGGTATAATTTGCCACGAGTCCTATGCGTATTGCCTTTGAGGCATTTCCTTCAGTCACTGTCGCAGGTTGTGGCTCCAGCTCTATAGTGGTTTTTATTTCATTCTCGACCATGATGAACAGAGATAAATTTAGTAATCTTCAAAGAATAACTTGGTGAAGTTTATTTTTACGATTACTTGGGTTAGACTTATTTCACAAAATTAGTTCAAAAGGATGAAAAAAACAAAAAAAATCATATTTTGCCGAAGTCATTATCTCCTTTTCCCTTAAACTCCGGATAGGCTTTGAGGAAATCGGCAACATTGTCGCCTATCTGTCGGCGGTCTTCAAGCGAATCTCCCTGCCAGCGTATGATTGCTTGCGAGTAGAAGGGTGAGCGTGCTTTGAGCTGTGAGTCTATTATGGTGCGAATCTCATCGTCGCTTCGTCCGGCAAGGAGCGGACGTTTCTCACGTTTGCGGATAAGGCGGGAGAACAGGCAATCGTGTGTGGCTTCCAGCCAGAGCGTGGTGCCGTTGTCATTCATAAATGCCACATTGTCGAAGAAGCAGGGGGTGCCGCCTCCACACGACACTATGCAGTCAGACATTTCTGCTGTCTCGTGGAGCATATCGCGCTCTATTGTGCGGAACGCCTCTTCACCTTTAGTGTCGAATATCTCACGCACAGTGGCGTTATGGCGCTCTTCGATAAGATGGTCAAGGTCTACGAAGCGCAGACCGGTCGCTTGGGAGAGGGCACGGCCGAAAGTGGTTTTGCCGCAGCCCATATATCCTATAATATAAAGAGGTTTCATATGCTGATTATTTTTTATGATTCGAGTTTGGTGTTGCTGATGATTATTTTTCTGTCACTTTAAATTGTTTTTGTCAATTTAAGATATGGTTAAATTGGGAGAGATTTAATGATTGTCGAGAGAGTCAGAGAGTATGGCTTTTGCCTTATACGTCAACGAGTCAATCAAAGGTAGGGTTGTAATCAGTCGCCGCGATGAGTTGGACACTGCATGTCGGCGCCATTTCGGTAGGGAGAAATAATAACTATGCCATCCCTCTGCCTCTTCACGTGAGCGGTTGAGAAGGTCTAATGCTGCCAAAGCAGCGGTCGAATCTCTTTCGGCGAGGAGAAGTCGGGCAGCTTCGAGCGTTTCGAGATAGGTGGTGTCAGCAAAGGTATATGAGCCGGGAGCAGTAGATGGGAAGAGTCCCGGAAAGCGTAGGAGCATTTCATGGGCTTTCTGAGGCTTGTCTACATTCATTAATTGTGTGGCTACTCTTACTACTCCGCCTCTTTGGTGTCTTACTTGATCATCTATTACCGGGTCTATATATGGTTGCTTACCATGATGCACATTTGAAGTGGAGTCCACGGCTTTTACGCTTGCGATTAACCGGTCAATGTATTCTTCAGTAGTCATAAAAGGAGCATATGTGTCGGAGAAAGCCTCCGGCAGGGTAGCATCTTTGACAGGATACATCACCTCTTGTTTCACTGAGGATAGGAAACTAAGTGGTCGTGGCGAGGGCTGGTCAAGATTAGTGGCAATGATGTCGAGCAGTATAAGTGTGCGGAACGGAATCATACCGGATGTTGTGGCGAGAGACCTGAGATTTAATATGATGGTGTCAGTCATCGTACGTCCCGGAAGCAGTGCCCTTGAATTATGCAGAGTTGGATTTGCATCTTCGGAAGCATAAAGTTTACGCAGGATTTCAAGAAGGGGACGTGGCACTGTGTCAGCATCGGAGGCTACCCGCGTGAAAGCGTATGCCCCGAAGGCTATGTCGCCGGGAGTAGCCGTAAGTTTTAGTCCCTTGTCGCCTTGTTTAAGCAGATTCACCACATATTCAGGGGTCGAGAGATAGGAGACATCTATTATCGTTGCTTTTGGCGCGGCTCCTTCCACCTCTTGGGCATACCAGAGGGGGAATGAATAGTTGTCGCCGTAAGAGAATATTATGTCGCGGTCCTTCCCTGCGAGTGTGTTTAGGGCGAAGGCACGTGTATGGTAGCGTCCGGCTCGGTTATGGTCGGGGTAGTTCTCTACTATAAGGAGTATGAAGAGGAGTGCTCCCGAAGTGGTGACTATTCCTGTTGCCACTCGGTTTGATTTGATAAATCTCTTGGCAAGCATACCTAAATATATAAGACCGAAAGCTATCCATATACAGAATGCCATATACGATCCGATAAAAGCATAGTCGCGTTCTCGCGGTTCACCGGGAGTTTGGTTAAGATAAACCACAATAGCCAATCCGGTCATAAGAAAGAGCATTGTGACTACTGACGCTATACGCTTCCCCCTATGTCCTGACCGCAGAAGGAATATTATGCCGACGATACCCAAAATAAATGGTATGGCATAGTAAGTGTGACGTCCTGCGTTTTCATAGGTTGCCGAGGTGGGCATAAGCGACTGATTACCCAACATCATAGTGTCAATCGGCTCAAAACCCGTTATGACATTGCCATGGTCAATCTCCCCGGTTGAAGGGATGTCGTTCTGCCTGCCCACAAAGTTCCATAGCAGGTAGCGCATATACATATATCCTATCTGGTAAGATAGGAAGAAACGCAGATTCTGGAGGTAGGTAGGGCGCAGGGCTGTCTCTTTAAGCCGTTCTCCTGAAAGGGAGAGTTTCCCTACAGCCTTACCGGTTGAGTCGATAGCTGTGGTGATTTCCACACTCTGCATATTATCACGTGTCATTCCTGACCAGTCGGTATAACTCTCAAGCATATGCGGAGCGGAGGAGGTGATACGCGGGAAAAACATATTCAGCTCCGGAGTGGTTAGCCTCGAGAAGCGATAGTCGGTAAGAAGGTAGCCATACTCTGTGTCAATTATAGAATTGTTGTCTATGGAGTCGGTATGGGTTAACATTCGGCTACGATGGGCAAGCCTTGGTGATGACTGGATACGCGCATAGCGGGGTCCCTCCTTCTCCAATACATAGTGTGAATAATCAGGCACAGGACTATGAGGGTTACTTCTCTCCTCCAGCATAGGACGGCTAAACGGTGTCGGTCCATAGAAAAGCGGTTTTGAACCGTACTGTTCACGAGCTATGTAGCGTTGCAGGCTGAAAATGTCGGTTGGGGCAGCTTCATTTACCGTTGGCGACGCATAGCCTCTCACCAAAAGCAGCATAACTGCTGAATAGCCCATCCATACCATTACAAACATCCATACAGTGGTCAGTAAAGCCCTGCGTGACATTAGGGTCACAAAGCATACAGCCGTTATGATGGATAGGATAAGAGCCACCGGTAGATTTCCCTTGAATACGTATATGCCGGAAAACCAGACTACGCTTTGTACAAGAACTATGAGCCAAATGCGTGATGCGGTGGGAATAAACCTTATTGCCGGCAAAGTTACGATGCCCATAGCTAAGAAATAGATTATCACACCGCTGAAATAGGGCATCCTGAGTCGGTTGACACAGAATCGTTCAAGGTCTGCTGCCCAAGCTACAGCACCCGGCATAAGACCAAGAAGAATAAGTGCGACTATGACAAATGACACTATGATGGCTGTCCAGACACGCCAACCTATACGCTCATTCGGATGTCTTTGGTAGACGAATATAAGCGCAAGTACCGGCAGACAAAGAAGATTAAGCTGATGTACTTCCAACGATAACCCTAAAACATAGGCTGTAAGTATCAGTAGTCTATCCTTTTGTCTTTGTGACGGGGCATTAGCCCATTGCAGCATCAGCCATATGGTAAAGGCTGTTAAGAATGTGGAAAAGGCGTATACTTCCGCTTCCACGGCTGAAAACCAGGTGGAGTCGAGCACTGCAAAGCATAGGGATGTGGCAGTTGCGGCAGAAGAACTCCAAAGGCAGATTTCATTTTGACTAAGGAATAGGTTGTGGGTTTGCCGGGAAGACAATAAGTAGCTTATAAAGCAATATATAATGCGGGCAAGAAAAAAAACTGCCAACGCCATGAGTATGCCGCTGCAAATATTTATTACCCTCGCGTGAAGTTCGGGAGCAAAAGGAATTGTGGCGATACGCATAGCCAAGGTCCATATGGGGTTGCCCGGTGGATGCCCTATCTGGAGTGAAGAGGCTGTGAGCACATATTCCGGACAGTCCCAATAAGATACGGAACTGTCGGCTGTGAGTAGGTATATGACGAAAGCAAGGAGAGCTGCGAAAAGAGCGGAGCCCACCGGAAAAAACTTGTATGGATATGACAACGATGCCTTCATCAAGGGCAAAATTACAAAATAAAATCCTTGCCGTCAAGTAAACGAAGGGGAATAGTCTCTCCGACTCTTCCCCTTCTTCACACTCATTACTTTATAAATCAAATCATTTGAACTTATAAAATCGTATTATCCCTGACTTTCACAAGTGAAGATAATACGGAGCTAATCAGCCGGCATAACGATTATTAAAAGAGCCGTGCTGAAATAATTGCACAAAGATAATACTTTGTGACGAATGTTTCAAATCAAAAAGGAAAAAAATGCTGATTTAATAGTATATTCTTCACTTTTTCTCATAAAATGCTTAAATTTCTTGTGAAAAACTATAAAACTCGTGGCGACACCCATGGATTATCACCTTTTTATTCCCTTGTCAAGAAGATGGTGCTTCACCATCATTCTTATGGGAGTTGGAGTGATGCCAACCATAAATATGGCTATACGGTTAAGCCAACCATTGATATATTGCTGTTTCCCTTTCAGAAGTTTGTTAATGGCATTGCGGGTAAATCGTTCCGGAGTGTCGATTGCTCCGATTCTTACGGCGAGGCGCTTCAGATTATCGGGTAGTCCGAAGAGATCGGTCGCTATACCTCCGGGGCAGGCAGCCATTACCTTCACCCCGTAATCTTTCATATCATAATGTAAGGAGCGCGTGAAGACACGGATATATGCCTTGGTAGCGGCATACATTGAGAGTCCCGGCATAGGTGCCCAGCAAGACATCGACGACATATTTAAGATCCAGCCGCTTCCGGCTTTCACTCGTCGGGCTGCCATCCAGCGCGACAAGAGAGTAACTGCCCTCACGTGAAGGTCAACAAAGCAGTTTATTTTCATTTCACTGACCTCCGTGACGGGAGCGAAGGAAAATATGCCGGCATTATTGATGAGTATATCGGGATCAATGCCATTATCCTTAATGAAGTTTTCCAAACGATCTATCACATCGGTTGAGGTGAGGTCAGCAGCAAGAAGATAGGTTGGAGTCTCCGGGAAGACGGCTTTGAGAGCACCGGCTGCTTCTGACAGCCGCTTTTCCGAAATGTCAACCATTATCAGCCCGCAGTTGCGTGAGGCAAGTTCCCGGCAAAAGGAGAATCCGATGCCTCCGGCTGCTCCCGTGACAATGGCACATCTGCCTGATAGATCATTATTTTTTCCCATCTCTTTGTTTTATTTCTGCTATTTCCTTCACAATCTTTTTCGGGAGGTTATCAAGATGCTTATGACATGCCATCTCACGTGAATACATCCTCGCTATGCAGTAGTTCACGTGGTCGCAGCCGCAACGATGATGCAGATCGTCCCGCATACGGTTTACGAAGTCGGGTTCGTTTAGCAGGGCACGTCCCATCTGTATGAAGTCGAAGCCTTCCCGGTCAAGTACGGTGTCGGCGTTTTCCCTTTTCACAACACCACCTACATAGACAAGAGGCATCTTCAGCTCACTGCGAAACAGACGTGCGTCGTCGAGGAAATACAGTTCTTTGAACGGTACGGTAGGAATCATCATTTTTCCCACCATCCTCACGCCGTATTTCAGCCACCACTGTTTCATATAATGGGTCATAGAGTAGATGGGCATTTCGCCGCGCATCACATACATTGGGGCTTTACTTACGAATCCTCCGGAGAGCACGAGCGCGTGTGCCCCGAGATTCTCCAATTCACGGGCTACCGAGAGACATTCCTCAATTTCCATCCCCCCTTTGAATCCGTCGCGCATATTGGTCTTGACCAACACTCCCATATCGCTTCCGGCTGCTTTCATCACCTCCTCTATACACTCCTGCATAAAGCGCATACGGTTTTGGAGCGATCCGCCGTATTTGTCGCGACGATGGTTGGTAAAAGGGGAAAGGAATTGTGAAATAAGGTAGCCATGGCCGGCATGGACCTCCACACAGTCAAATCCTGCATCGCGGGCGGTGCGTACGGCATCGCCGAAGTTACGAGCCATCTGTTTAAGCTCATCCTTTTTCATGCCCCTCACTATTGTCGGGGAGTATAGGTTAAATCCGGATGAGGCACCTACGGGTATTCCTCCGGCAGTGGCTATATGGGTCATGTTGCCGCAATGACCTATCTGTATTGAGGCTTTTGCTCCGAAGCGGTGGATACCGTCGGTGATTTCACGCAGAGGAGCCACGATTTCCGGACGCAGCCAAAGCTGGGTGGTGAATGAGAGAGCCGAGCGGCATATGCCGGCATAGGCAAGGGTGGTCATTCCCACGCCCCCCTCAGCCACACTCCAGTGATAATCGCGCAGTTGAGGTGTAGGATTATTGTCTTTGCCCATTCCCTCGAAAGCCGCAGAGCGGATAGTGCGGTTGCGTAGGGTGACAGGACCTATATTTGCAGGGGTAAACAGCTTCATAATCAATATATAAATGGGATTATGTAACGTAGGTGCAGAGAAGTGAACTCCTCACCGAAGCGTGAGGCATAACGGGCTGACAGGCTCTTAGCCCTTGGTGCAAGGTTAGCAAAGGTCCAAAGGGCAAAGACGGCTCCGGCAGCCGACCAGGTGAGGATTGCGAAACCGATCCATTCAGTCAGTTCCCCGAAATAATTGGCACCCGACACCCACTTGTAGAAACCCTTCTTGGGGATGTAGTGGCGTGTGTCGCCCGGAGCACGGAGTGAACGGATTACGTGGTCGGAATGTATGTTGATAGCCATTCCGGCAAAGAAAATCAGGCAGCCCAATATGAAGAGGGGTGAATAGAGCCATTCCGGTGTGTAAAGCTCAGGGGGTGCGAGATGGAAGAGCCAACCACCTATGAGATATGCGTTGATGGAGTTGAAGATAATGCCCATAAGCATTATCGCCATGGGCATACGGCTTTTCCCACGCATAAGCAAGGGGAAGATAAAGCTGCGCTGGAAATAGTGGAGTTCAAAAAGACCTGCCATGACACAAGGAGCCACTTCGCCTGCACGCGGACTGAGAATCCATATCAATGCCATGAGTATGAAGGCGGGAGCCTCCATCAAGATCCAAGCTACCTTATTATTAAGCGACGGACCCCACTTTGAGCTGTAGGTCATACCATAAGCTGCCTCGATCTTCTGGAGAGCGAAGAACACAATCACAGCCATGACAGCCATCCCTGTAAGTACCGAATCGTATAGTGTGGAATCGAAAATCATTTTTCAGTTTACCTATTCATTTCTGACTGCAAAATTAATAAAATTATTGTTATTTGCATCAACGCAGAAAAATAGTTACCTTTGCGGTTAAAACTTAATAGCGTGATTCGGCGTCGGAATCACGCCGCTTAACCAACCCGATGAAAGATCTTCTAATGTTTATCAGGCGTTTTGCACGCCCTTATAAATGGAATGTGGTGTGGAGTGTGGTCTTTAACTTCCTGACCACCTTCTTTACCTTATTCTCCTTTGCTTTCATAATGCCTATTTTGCGCATTCTTTTCCAAATTGACACCACCACCTATAATTATATGGAGTGGGGTAGTGCTGATGTGAAAGATGTGCTGATGAATAATTTCTACTGGTATGTCACTACTCTTATTGATCGCTTTGGTGGCTCTTCCACTTTGGCGCTGATGGCAGTCTTCCTTATTATTGGAACCTTCCTTAAAGTCATCACGGCTTATCTGAGCGATTACTTTATGATCCCCCTGCGCAATGGCGTGGTGCGCGACATACGCAACACCCTTTACCGTAAAATTGTCTCTCTACCTATCGGCTTCTATACCCATGAGAGAAAAGGAGACATAATGAGCCGTTTAAGCGGTGACGTCACGGAGATAGAGGTATCGGTGGCGGCAAGTCTTGCCGCTCTTGTGAAACAGCCCATTATGATTATAGGTTGTTTGGGTATGATGCTTGTGATTAGCTGGAAACTCACCCTGTTTGTATTTGTGCTGCTTCCTATCGCCGGTTGGATTATGGGCAGTGTCGGAAAGAAACTGAAGGCAAAGTCACTCCGTGCCCAGGAGTTGTTGGGTACCATCCTTTCCACCACGGAGGAAACTATTGGCGGTTTGCGTGTGGTGAAGGCTTTCAATGCGGAGAAGCAGATGGAGCGTATGTTCGGAGCGGAAACTAATGAATTTCTTGAAGTCAGCAATTCAATACAGCGTCGCTATGCCCTTGCTCATCCGATGAGCGAATTTTTGGGCACGATTGCCATATGTATAGTGCTCTGGTTCGGTGGCACACTTATCCTTGACGGCACTTCGATGATTGATGCTTCAAGTTTCATCTACTATATGGTAATTTTCTACAGCCTTATCAACCCTGCTAAGGAATTGTCGAAGGTAGGCTACACTATCCAGAAGGGACTTGCCGCTCTGAAGCGAATTGATATGATTATTTCGGCTGATAACCCTATAAAGGATGCGTCAAAGCCGGTGGTTCTTTCTGCTAAAGATGCCGAGCGTGGCAGTATACGGCTCAAGGATGTTGAGTTCAGCTATGACGGTGAGCGTAAGGTGATAAACAATGTGTCGCTTGAAGTGAAGCCGGGTATGACCGTTGCCCTTGTGGGTCAGTCAGGCTCAGGAAAATCCACACTTGTCGACCTTATCCCGCGTTTCTGGGATGTTAATAAGGGTATTGTAGAGGTCGATGGTCATAATGTGAAAGAATATAAGGTGAATGAGTTGCGTTCTCTTATGGGTAACGTAAACCAGGAGGCTATACTTTTCAACGACACTTTCTTCAACAACATAGCATTCGGCACTCCGAATGCCACGATGGAGCAGGTTGAGGCGGCTGCCCGCATTGCCAATGCCTATGACTTCATTATGGCTACCCCTGACGGTTTCAACACTATGGTGGGTGATCGTGGCGGACGCCTTTCCGGCGGACAGCGCCAGCGTATAAGCATAGCGCGGGCTGTGCTGAAGAATCCTCCCATCCTTATTCTCGATGAAGCCACGTCGGCTCTCGACACCGAGAGTGAACGATTGGTGCAAGAGGCATTGGAACGTCTTATGCGCGACCGTACTACTTTGGTGGTGGCCCACAGACTTTCCACCATAGCCAACGCCGATCTTATATGTGTGATGCACGACGGACGTATTGTGGAACGTGGCACACACGATGAGCTTATAGCGCTCAATGGTCATTACCGCCGTCTCGTGGAGATGCAGCAGGTGTGAACAGTAGTTTAAATAGTTTTATATTTTAGGGAAATGAGAAAAATAGCAGTATTCACTTCAGGAGGGGCAGAGAGCACAGAGCGCCTCATAACTTTGTTTAACGAGGGCAATCGCATCCGTATTGATGCTGTGGTCACCGATGGCGATGCCGGTGCCTTAAAGGAACGGTTCGGTCAGTTTGACGTGGAGGTGATAGGTGTCACGCCTGAAAGCTCTCCTGATGAGCTTGCGGAAGTTAGGTCAATGCTCACTTCGCGGGATATAGAGCTATATGCTTTTGAGGACTATGACGGTGTGCTTGCCGAGTGGATAAATGAGCATTATCCGGAGCGAGTCGTATCGCTCACGTCTGCCGACCAGGCTCCGCGTGAGGTGGTAGCGGCATTGGCTGCTATTGATAAGAGCGTGGAGCAAGAAAGGAACGCAGATGTGCCTCCGATTCCCAAGACTGTGGATGAGGAATGGGCTGAGACTCTACAGATAGATTTCGACTCCAAGAGGGCTGAGGAAGCCGCTGCCCGAGTTGCTGCTTCAGGCGCCACGCCTCCCCCTATTCCGGGACAGTCTCAACAGGTGCCTCCGATTCCCTCCGCTCCTTCGTTTGCGCAGAATCCTCAGTATGGTCAGCAACCCTTGGGTGGCGCTCCGCAATATCAGGGTCAAGGCTATGGTAATCGCCCCGTCAACAACGAGCCTATGCCTCCCACTTACCTTGTGTGGTCGGTTATTATGACAGTTTTGTGTTGCCTTGTGCCGGGTGTGGTAGCCATAATCTTCTCCTCGCAGGTTAGCACTAAATATTATGCAGGCGATATTGAAGGTGCTAAGAGAGCTTCACGCAGGGCAGAAATATGGATTATCGTATCGTTTGTGCTCGGTGTGCTTTCCGCCACCTTGTATGTGCCGATAATGATGGTAAGTGGCTCGTGATAGTATATTAAGCAGTGTTATGAATAATCAGATAAAACCACGGGCGTTGCTCGTGGTTTCTCTTATATTGGTGCTTTTGGGGGGAGCAGTATTCTATTACCTGTTCGACCCTATGGAGAGCCGTTTTATGCCTCAGTGTCTGTTTCACAGGGTCACGGGGCTTCAGTGTATGGGCTGTGGAAGCCAACGTATGATTCACGCGCTCTTGCACGGCAACATAGCGGGAGCCTTTGCCGCAAACGCTTTCGGACTTGTGCTCCTCCCTTTTATAGTGTTTATGATATGGACAGAGACGCAGCGCACGAAGCGACCGCGTCTCTATCAAAAAGTTTTCTCCCCCATAGCCATAACCACACTAATAATCCTACTTATCTTATGGCTTGTGGTAAGAAATATTTTAGGTATTTAGTGCTTTTAACCTTATAGGTTGTATGCTATCTTATAGGCTGTATGCCATTTAGATTGCTCTGCGTTTCGCCTCGGCATAGGCATCAGAACCTTTAAATAGAG
>CAMWTL010000055.1 GCA_947177145.1 uncultured Porphyromonadaceae bacterium | reverse complement strand
TTATTATTAGGACTATTACTAATACAATTATTAGGGATAACCCTAAATTTAGTATAAAAAGCCTTATTTTACTTCAATAAATAGCACATTCTGACATATTGGAACAACGAGACTATAGAGCCAAGTGCGGATAAATCTCTCTAACGAAAATCGGGTCGTATTGAAATTTCAACACGACCCGATTCCATTCAATAACGCGAGTTCAGGATAAGGAATAAAAGAGTCACATTATCCTGAGCCAGACAGATGTCAAAGCACTACTTTCACTGTCTTATCACCGATTACAAGGATATAGACACCCTTATCAAGAGTGGTGAGACAAGACTTGTCAGCACCTTTCTTCACGACTGCGCCGCCAACCGTGTAAATGTCTATCAAAGCATCATCAGCTATGACAGCCTCCACACCGGATATGCCGGTGATTACACATTCTGCCTTCAAATCCGTGCCGTCGGTGGTAGTGGCTGTGATTACAGCCTCACCCGGAGTATGGATAGTAACTACGCCCTGCTTATCAACCGTGGCTACAGCCTCGTCGGATGAAGTCCAAACGAGAGTCTTATTAGTGGCATCCTCCGGCAAGACAGTGGCTACAAGTGCAACTGTGCTACCCTCCTCAGCCTCTATGATTGTCTTGTCGAGAGTAACACTCTTGACAGGCATATAGACTGTGACTATACAAGCTGCCGACTTCTCCTCTGATTCTACCGACGCAACAGTGATAGTGACCTCTCCGGCTGCAAAGGCTGTCACAAGACCGTTCTCATCCACGTTGGCAACCTCCGGATTAGAGCTGCTCCAAATCACTGTAGGATTATCTGCATTCTCCGGATAAACTGTAGCTTCGAGCTGATAGGTAGAACCGGCTGCCATAGTGACAGCGCTCTCGCTTATTTCTACCGATGAAACATATACCGGCGGAACACCTATCCATAACGGGAAGATTTCACTTACCTTATCGCCGTATGAATCATAGATAATCACATCATACAGACCCTCTTCGAGATCATAAGTAAGATCGAGCACACCATTGAACGATGATTCCGGACCTATGGCAAGACCTCCTACGGTATTAGCAGCTTCAACAATTTCCTCGTTGGTATCGTGTACGTATGTGCGGATATGGATCACACCTGAATATTCAATGTCGCTCACGTTCTCTACCGACATCTCAAATTGTGTCGGCTCTCCGGGCATAACCACGGCAGTGGGACTGAAAGTAGTCACCTTAATCTCGGCTTTCTGACGAGGTTCACCCTGCTTGGCGGTGATATTACCTGCTGCGTCTACATTGACCACGAGATAACCCACCATCGAAATCGGGGCAAGAACCTCTTCCCATTCACCGGCGGCATTCTGATATACTACATATCCGGTGTATTCACCTGCCGGAACACCCTGAGGCAAATAGAGGCCGAAACCTCCGAAGCCCTGAATCATACCCAACGCTCCCGGGAATTCATAAGCAACAGCATCTCCTAAATATTCTTCTCCGGATGCCGACACCATCTTGAATGCCACAGGTACATTAGCAGTCTCAGGACCATAGTTGCAGATCATACCACCGTCAATTGAAAGCTGAATAACCTGGTTGCCCAATATTTCATCTACATTCAGGCTACCGGTGATAGAGATATTGGGAGTGGGTGCGCTCTCCGAAGCACTCGGCTTGATGCCCATCACAATACCCTGATCGGTATTGTAGCCACCGGCAAAACCTCCTGTGCCCTGACCTTCGGGAAGAAGGTTGGAAAGTGAAAAGTAGCCATCGTAGCTGCCGTTCCAACCCCAGTTAATGTGGAAATAGCCCTCGTCGTAACCGTCGCATACAAACTCGTGACCACCTTCCGGTGCCTGACCACCATATATGACAGGACGCTGGGCTTCCAATTCCGAATAAACAAGATTTTCCCACTCCTCAGTGGTGTAGTATGATCTCTTCACATATTTAACTCCGCTGTCGTAGTTGAAAAGATTGACGAAAGCGAAAGGAATGCCGTAGTCGCCGGCTCCGCTCATATAGGAGGAATAGTTCATATTCACACCCACACCACAGGCATACATCAACTGTGCCACTGCCTTACGCTGCTCCTCAGTAGCCGCGCCGTCATACTCGTCAAGCATATTGGCATAGTCAAACGTCGCCTCACCATAGTTGAAGCTTAAGACCTCATCATTCCATTGGTAGCTGTGCTCACCCTTACCCTGTGTAGGATAGCCGTGATACTTGATGATCTGCGCCATCGCTGTAGCTACGCAACCTGTCACACTCCTGCCCCCGCCATCTTCAGGACAATCGAGGTTGAAAGGCTCGTTCTGACCCCATTTGGTCTTTACCAGAGGCTCAATCTGGGGCAGTGCGGCACGTGTGCTTGTGCTTTTGCCAACCAAAGAGCTAAGGTTCGCATTTTTCAAGGCATATGCACCCTGTGCGGCATACTCACCAAGCCACCATTTCAGCTGCGGAGGGGCTGCATCATAGTCGAAAGCACCGCTATCGGAATAGCCAAGTATGGGCGAAAAGGCATCGTCGGCAGAAACCACCACAAAACCTCTCTCTCCCTTGTTGAACACGTAGAGCATATTTTCCCCAGCGACTTTCTCGGTATGAGATAATCTATAGCTCGTAGAACCGGGCATACGCTTACCCATAGGGGCACCCATGGCACGCTGCAATGCCGCCTCCGGTGTGAGCGGAGCGGCATCAGCCATAACGAACGGCAAGGCCATCAAGCCTGCAAGTCCGACACATTTAATCATGTCAATGTGATTCATGATATGGCAAATTAAAAGTTTATGAATAAAATTTTAGTAATCTGCAAAAAGCAACTTGGCAAGCCATTTTTGCAGATTACTTATTTAACGCATTTTCTTTACTTTTATGACATTTTGTTGAAAAAATAGCCATGAAAGCACAGTCGGCTCTCCGGAATCATATCGAGGAGGTGGAGTTAGCAGCCGTGCCGGAAGCAGGAGGATTCTTTACCGGCGGTTCCTTGATGAGCTTCGAGAGATAACGCTCGTTGAACGTCTGCATCACTTCCCAGAAAGTCGGCACGAAGAGTGTGCCTATCAGTCCGTTGAGTGCCATACCGAACACCACCGCAGTGCCCAACTCTATTCGGCTGTTGGCACCGGCTCCTGTGGAGAACATCATCGGCATCACACCGAATACGAATGCCAACGCTGTCATCATAATCGGACGGAAACGTATCACTCCCGCATCGTGGGCACTCTTGCGGATATTATTGCCAGCCTTGCGGAAGTCCATAGCATATTCCACAATCAAAATAGCATTCTTTGCCGACATACCCAAAAGTAATATCAATCCAATCTGTGTGTAGATGCTGATGCTCTGTCCCATAAATATACATCCCAATACGGTGCCCAATATCGCAGTAGGCATACTCAACACTACGGCTATCGGGTCGGTCCAGCTCTCATATTGTGCCGAAAGCACAAGAATCGTCATCACAATCGCAAAGATAAACACAAAACTGATAGTCGTGCCCGACTGGGTTTCCTGATATGCTATGCCTGTCCACGCATAGGAATAATTCTTGCCCAAAGCCTCATGCACAATCTCTTCCATAGCCTTGATACCGTCAGATGAGCTGACTCCCTTGGCAGGAGTGGCAGTGAGTGAAGCGGTCTGATACATATTATAGCGTGAAACACTCGATTCTCCCATAGTAGGAACTATCGTGCAGAACGCGCTGAACGGCACCATATCCCCGTTTGAATTGGGCACCGAAAGCTTGATGATGTCGTTGGCTGTGCGACGTGAGGCAGCATCACCCTGCACTGTCACTTGGAATGTGCGTCCGAAATCAACGAAGTCATTCACATAGCTACTCCCCAAGTAAGAGGACAACACATTATATACCTGTTTCAAGTCTATACCCTGAAGCTCCACCCTATCGCGCTCTACCTTAACCGAATACTGCGGCACCAACCCCTGTTCAAGCGTAGTGACCGACTTGATTCTCGGATCAGACTCAGCCTTAAGCTGCACCTCTTTCAAAGCCCTTACCATCTCGGCATAGCCAAGGCTATTAATGTCGAGAAGCTGCATCTGAAGACCGGAGGAAACACCCAGACCCTGAATGGCAGGAGGATTTACGGAGAAGACTATCGCTTCCTGCTGCTTGGCAGCTATCTCATCCACCATATCCATGACATTGTTTACCGAACCCTTCTTCCCACGGTCTTTCCAAGGAATAAGCATAACGTTGATAGAACCCATATTTGAAGCCGCGCCGCCTCCCATCATTGAGAAGCCCGACATAGCCATCACATCCTTTACATAGGGTATCTTCTTTATCTCGGCAGCCAATTCATCTACTACTTTTTCTGTTCGTTCTAAGGATGCTCCGGTGGGAAGCTGGATAGAGGTCATAAAATAACCCATATCCTCCTCCGGAATGTAACTTGTAGGCCAATTCACAAATCCCCATATGGCAGCGGCTGCTATCACTAAGAAAACACACATAGAAAGCACCGGCTTCTTAAGCATACCGTTTATGATACGCTCATAAAGATTGACAACCTTTGCCCAGAACTTATTGAACCATACATACACGAAAAACTTTGACTGCTTGCGCGGAGTGAGAAAAAGGGCACAAAGTGCGGGGGTAAGTGTAAGGGCATTGAAACCGGAGAACGCCGTGGAGACAGCAATTGTCAAAGCAAATTGCTTATAAAGCTGACCGGTGATGCCGCTCACAAATGCAGTAGGGATAAATACAGAGAGCAACACAAGCACCTCACCCACAATTGGACCTTGCAATTCGCGCATAGCCTTTTCAGCCGCCTGACGACGGTTCATAAGTCCCTTGTCTACAATTCGCGAACAGTCTTCCACCACCACTATGGCATCGTCCACCACAATGGCTATCGCCAACACCAGACCGAACAATGTGAGCGTATTGAGGGTGAAACCCATTATCTTCATCACCGCAAAGGTGCCTATGAGCGACACGGGAATAGTGAGCATCGGTATGATAACCGCTCTCCAATCCTGAAGGAAGATAAGGATCACAATCATCACGATAAGCGACGTGAGAACAAAAGTCACAAGCACATTGCTTATCGACTCTTTCACATAGACAGTGGAGTTGAGAACGATATTATAGTGAACGCCGTCAGGGAAATACTGCGACAGGCGTTGAAGCTCCTTCTCACAACCGTCTGCCACCTCAAGGGCATTAGCACCGGGAAGCTGCTCTATACCGATAAGAGCGGTTTCCTGACCGTTAATCTTCGACACAGTGGTGTAGCTGGAGCTTCCAAGCTCAATCTTAGCCACGTCCCTCAATCTCAAGACACCCTCACCGTCGGTAGCCAGAATGATATTGCCGAATTCCTCAGCCGACTGGAGCTGACCCTGACTCGTGATGGTAAATTCAAACTGAGCACCGGTGTTGCCCGGAGGAGTACCGACTGAACCTGCCGACACTTCTATATTCTGAGCCTGTATCGCTGCCTCAACATCTGTAGGAGTAATCTTACGGATACGCATAGCTTCAGGGTCGAGCCAGATGCGCATACTGTATTCACCTGCGCCGAATGCTCCCACACCACCTACACCCTTCACACGGGTAAGAGGGTCAACGAGATTCAGCTGTGCATAGTTGGTAAGGTAAAGGGCATCATAGCGTTCCGGATCATCAGTCTGGATAGCTACGAAAAGCACATTGTTGCTGCTCTCCTTGCTCACGCTCACACCCTGTTGGGTTACAGAGTTTGGCAATTGACCGTTTGCCATAGAAATGCGATTCTGAACGTCTACGGCTGCCTGGTCAACGTCGGTACCGTTCTCGAATGTGATTGTCAGGCTATAGCTACCGTCAGAACCGGAGTTGGAACTCATATAAAGCATACCGTCAACACCGTTGACCTGCTCCTCTATGGGTACACCCACTGCACGTGCCACTGTGGCGGCATCAGCACCGGGATAAGAGGCATTAACCATAACCGTTGGAGGAGTAATATCCGGATACTGTGCCACCGGCATACTGGTGAGGCAAAGCACGCCGGCAAGCACCATCAGCACGGCTATGACTGTGGCGAATATCGGACGATCTATGAAAAATTTTGAAAACATTTAGGCTGATTTTAAGGACAACTGAATATTATTTGGTGAGTTTTGGGTTTATGACCTCCCCGTTGCGCACGGTCAGAAGTGCCTTGGTGACATAGCGGTCGCCCGCCTTCAGCCCGCTCTCCACTATGCGGAGGGAGTCGTGGTACACTTCCCCTACCTTAATCGGAGTGTATACAACCTTGTTAGAATCGTTGACAACGTAGACATACTTACCCAACTGGTCAGTGCCGATGGAGGCATCCTTCACAAGCACCGCCTTAGGATCTACACCGTAAGGAAGGTTAATGGTGACGTACATACCCTCCTTCAACTCGTTATAAGGATTATTTATGTCACACTTCAGCAAAATTGTCCCGGTTTTAAGATTTACATCCGGAGCCTCATATGAGAGTTTCCCTGTATAAGTGTGAAGAAGGTTATCGCGGAAGTTCAATGGAATATTCTTATATATCGGATCATTTATACCTGTTGTACGTCCTACCATACGCTCATATTGCGCGTCTTCTATCTCAAATGCAGCCGACATTGTAGAATTGTCGAATATATGGGCAAGCACAATCGGGTCGTCCGCACCGTTTACATAGTTTCCCTCTCCGATAGTCGCATCGGTGATATTACCATTCATCGTGGCTCTCATTGTGCAATATCCGAGTTGAGTTTGAGCCGTATGCAAGGAAGCCTGGCAATCTTTGATGTTCGCCTCAGCCTGACGAAGAGTGCTCTCTGCCGAAAGCACCTCCATCTTCGACACTGCCTCTGCCTCGAAAGCCTTCTGCACAGCGGCATAGCGAGTTTTGGCATAGTCTCGCTGGCTGATGGCTGATGTGAGAGCCGCCTCAGCCCTTTGCACCGCATCCTGATAAAGCGTCGGGTCTACCTGAAAAAGAATCTGCCCCTTCTTTACCATTCCACCTGCATCATAATATTTCTTTAAAAGTATGCCATCCACCTGGGCTGTGACATCCACACTGCTGCCCGACGAGAGATAACCCGGGTAGGTCTTATGAAGTACAACGGAATCGACCGTAACTTCAGCCACATCAATGTCGCGTGCTTCCTGCATGCCCTGACTCTTATCTTTATGGCTACACGAGAAGAAGGGGCATAATCCCGCACAGAGCAGGAAAAACAATATGTATTTGTAATTTTTTTTCATATTCTATGGTATTTTAAGGTTTTATTTATTTATATGATATTCCTGACTTTGCCACCCACCGCCTAAAGCCTGATAAATGGTGATCAGTGAAGTCAAGGCCTCGCCTTCAAGCGACACAAGCTGATTCTGACTCGTAAGCCAACTCATCTGCCCGTCTACCACATTGGAGAATGCCGTGAGTCCCGTCTTATAGAGGTTGATTGCCAATCTGAGCGCCTTTTCACTCTGCTCCACCACTTTCTCCTGAAGCTCTATACTTTTCAGCGTAGCGTCATATTCCTGCAAGGCGTTATCCACCTCCCCTACCGCATTCATCACAGTGAGATTGTATGAGTCTATGGCAGTCTCAAACTGAAGCTTCGCCTCAGCTACACGGTAATTACGGGCGAGTCCGTCGAAAAGCGTCCACGAAAGCTGAGGGGCAATTGAATACGACATTGAATGGTCACCGAAAAGGTCGCCGGCTCTTCTTGCACCCGTACCTATAGAGCCTGCAAGGCTTAAGGTCGGAAGGAAATCCTTCTTGGCTATGCCTATTTGGGCAGCATATTGGGCAAGCGTCATCTCAGCCTGCTGTATGTCGGGACGACGACGCAGAATATCGGTTGGCACACCCGTGTCTATAGCTATATTGTAACCCGGAAGAGCTGTCTCCACTGCAAGGTCTTCTGCCAAAGCCCCGGGATATTCACCCACCAATATTGAGAGTGTATTTATCAAGGTACGTATTTTCGACTGTATTCCCGGCAAAGTTGACTGTGTATTGTAAAGCACCGTACGTGCCTGTGTCACGTCGAGCATATCGGCAAGCTCAGCCTCGAAACGTGCCTCTGTAATCTTCACCACCTTCTCCTGCGAGGATATGTGGGCACGGTTTACTGCCAACTGCTTCTGGCAGACACGCAGCTCCATATATGCCGTGGCTACTTTAGCACAGAGGCTCACCATCACGGCGTTATAGTCGGCACGTGCCACGTTCACAGCGATTTTCTGAGCGTTTGCGTTGGCTCTAATACGCCCGAAGAGATCTATTTCCCAGTTCATGTTTGCCCCCAAAGAAAATGAGGAGCTACGCGAAGAAGGACCCACGGGTTTTGACATTGCACCGCTCTGCTGCGAATAAGTGTAGCCTCCTGAGAGGGAGATGGTCGGGAAATACCCCGCTTCTGTCTCTTTCAGGACATTTCTTGCCATATCAATGCGTTTCACAGCAGCTGCCACATCGAAATTATTCTCCACTGTCTTTGCGATAAGACGGTCGAGCATAGGATCATAGAAAGTGTGCCACCACTCGTCGTCCGTAGGAAGACTTTGGGTGGTCTCAGGAGTCATTTGCCATGACTCGGGCATCGGATCGCGAAGATACTTTGCCTCGGATGGCGTTTCCGAGGTCTGAGCACTTACACTTACCGTAATGCCGACGCAAACTGAAAGCAGGAGTTTTTTAGGTAGATTCATATCTATAAGGATTCAGGAATATGACTTTCTAACGTATTTATAGCCCACTTGGTTCTACACTACGCATTATAAATCAGTAAAAAAGCCCTCTGTCCCATAAGGAACAAAGGGCGGATGTAATATAAATTACGTCGTAAATCAAAGATCACGACCGTGGCAGTTCTTATATTTCTTGCCGCTGCCACAAGGGCAGAGATCATTACGCCCGACCTTAGGGTCAGCCTTCGCCGGCTGGGCAGGCTGTGCGGGACGGTTGACATTCTGGGCAGCCTGACGTTGTGCCGACTCGCCGGGATAGCTGTCGCGGGTGGTGCTGTAGTTAGCATAGGGATTCGGCATAGTTGTGCTTGTGGTGCTGTATTCACGGCGTATCTGCTGCTGTGCCATAGCCCTACGCTGCTCCTGAAGCTGACGGTGCTGCTCACGTGCCTCACGCTCGGCAGCCTCACGGGCTTTCGCCTCGGCATAGTCGGGCACTGCCAAGCGACCACGCATAAGTGTGGCAACAGCCTTGGAGTTCATTTCCCAAAGCATCTTCTTCCAAAGCTCATATGCCTCAAGCTTGTAGATCACCAAAGGATCTTTCTGCTCGTAGGAAGCGTTCTGAACGGATTTACGCAGCTCGTCCATTTCGCGTAGCTGCTCTTGCCAAGCCTTGTCGATGCTCGAAAGGAGCACTGTCTTTTCCCAAGCCTTGGTAAGCGGCTTGCAGCCGTTCTCATAAGCTTCGGTGATGTCGCAGCGGATGTTATACATACGGCGACCATCAGTAACAGGCACACCTACCAGACCCGTAGCGCCTCTCTCCTCAACAAATTCCTTGATGTAAGGCATTGCGCCCTCAGCCATCTTCTGTTTGTTGCGGTTATAGGTCTGCATAGCTGTCTCGGCAAGACGCTCTGTGAGCTGGTCAGGGTCGAGCTTATTATATTCCTCCTCGGTGAAGGGAAGCTCAACGGCGAATGCCTTACGCACCTCCTCATCAAACTCCTTATATCCGCCTTCGTAGCGGCGAGTGGCGAGTTCCTGGGCAGTTTCGTAGATCATATTGGCAATGTCGGTACCGATACGCTCACCCTTCAGGGCGTTCTGGCGACGACCGTAAACACCCTTACGCTGGGCATTCATAACGTCGTCATATTCCACAAGGCGTTTACGGATACCGAAGTTGTTCTCCTCTACACGCTTCTGGGCGTTCTCGATGGACTTGGTTACCATCTTGCTCTCGATCATATCACCCTCCTGGAAACCGAGGCGGTCAAGGGTTTTGACAATACGCTCGTTGGCAAAAAGACGCATGACGGTATCCTCAAACGATACGAAGAACACTGAGGAACCCGGGTCGCCCTGACGACCGGCACGTCCGCGAAGCTGACGGTCAACACGGCGGCTCTCGTGACGCTCGGTGCCAATGATGGCAAGACCACCCGCATCCTTTACCTCTTTCGGAAGCTTGATGTCGGTACCACGACCTGCCATATTGGTAGCGATGGTCACGGTGCCGGTCTTACCTGCCTGAGCCACGATGTCAGCCTCCTTCTGGTGATACTTGGCGTTGAGCACCTGGTGGGGTATCTTACGGAGATATAGCATCTTGGAAAGGAGCTCGGAAATCTCAACTGAAGTGGTACCCACAAGCACCGGACGCCCTGCCTTAACCATGTCTTCAACCTCCTGAATTACGGCTGCATATTTCTCCTTCTTGGTGCGATATACGCGGTCGTTCTGGTCATTACGAAGCACGGGGCGGTTGGTAGGAATCTCAGTCACCTCAAGTTTGTAGATGTCATAGAACTCACCCGCCTCAGTCATAGCTGTACCGGTCATACCTGCCAACTTACGATACATACGGAAGTAGTTCTGAAGAGTGATGGTGGCATAGGTCTGCGTAGCAGCCTCAACCTTCACACCCTCCTTAGCCTCAATAGCCTGATGCAGACCGTCGCTGTAGCGTCTGCCTTCCATAATACGGCCCGTCTGCTCATCTACAATCTTAATCTTATTATCGTCAATCACATACTCCACATCCTTATCAAATAGAGTGTAAGCTTTCAGAAGCTGGTTGACGGTGTGTACACGCTCTGCCTTGATCGAGTAGTTCTGAAGCAGTGCATCCTTCTTCTCCTGATGCTGTTCCTTAGTACCCTCTTCATTCTCTACGGCTGAAAGCTGGGCAGCGATGTCAGGGAGGATGAAGAAGTCAGGGTCTTGGGTAGTGCCTGTGAGCACTTCGATACCCTTATCGGTAAGCTCGATGCTATGGTTCTTCTCATCTATCACAAAGAAAAGCGGCTCAACTGCCTTAGGCATCTCACGGTTATTATCTGCCATATACTTGGCTTCTACCTTGAGAAGGAGCTGCTTGATACCCTCCTCGCTGAGATAACGGATAAGGGGGCTGTGCTTAGGCAGACCCTTGTAGGCGCGGAAAAGTGACAGACCGCCATCTTCAAGAAGCTGGTCGGCTGTGAGAGGCTTTTTACCCTCTTCCTTCTTGTCGAATTTCGCAATCTTTGCGGGATCGCCGCTCATTGCGGCTGAAATCTTATCTTTTGCCTCAAGGAGAAGCTGCTGCACGAGCTTGCGCTGTGCCATAACCACCTTCTCCACATTGGGCTTAAATTCGTTGAACATCTGGTCATCGCCCTTGGGCACGGGACCGGATATGATGAGCGGTGTACGTGCATCGTCGATGAGCACGGAGTCAACCTCATCGACAATGGCATAATAATGTTCGTCGCGCTGAACGAGGTCAGAGGTCTGGGTAGCCATATTGTCACGCAGATAGTCGAAACCGAACTCGTTGTTTGTGCCGAATGTGATGTCGGAGCGGTATGCCTTGCGACGCTCCTCTGAGTTTGGCTCAGTCTTGTCGATGCAGTCTACGGTAAGGCCGTGGAACTGATAGAGGGGCCCCATCCACTCAGAGTCACGCTTGGCAAGATAGTCGTTGACAGTCACCACATGCACACCCTCACCCGTGAGAGCGTTGAGGAATACGGGGAGTGTAGCCACAAGGGTCTTACCCTCACCGGTAGCCATCTCGGCGATATTGTTTGAAGCCTTGTCACCATTGAGGATACCGTGAAGCACCATACCACCGATTAGCTGCACGTCATAGTGAACCATATCCCAGGTCATGAGGTTGCCACCGGCTACCCAACTGTTCTTATATATGGCTTTGTCACCGTCGATGGTGATGAAGTCCTTACCTGCCACGGCAAGGTTACGGTCAGCCTCCGTAGCAGTCACCTCGATTGTCTCGTTGTTGGCAAAGCGACGGGCAGTTTCCTTAACTACTGCAAACACCTCAGGCAGAGCCTCGTCAAGACGATGAGCATACATCTTGAACATCTCCTCCTTCAGGTCGTCGATCTTCTTCCAATAAGGCTCACGCTTATCGTAGTCGAGAGTTTCGATCTCCTTACGGATTTCAGCCATCTGATCCTTATATTCCTGGCTCTCCTTACGGATATTGTCGCGGATCACATCTATACGGCCACGAAGCTCATCGTTGCTTATATCCTTAAGCTCCTCGCTGATAGGATTGATTTCGTTTCTAAGACGTTGCCAGAGCGGGCGAACGGCACGTTCACTCTGGTCGCCGAAAATTTTCTTAAGTATTTTGTTAAATCCCATGGATTTTGAATTTTATTCAATTTGAAAATGAGTGACGCTCTCTTAGTTGCCATAAATTCCAAACCTTACTCCAAAGGCAATGGCTTAGAGATAGCGCCGCTCGGGGCCCTGATGCGCAGCGTCTGCGTCACTGTGGGCGCAATCGCCGTCACCTCCACCGGAGTGGAGATAATCTGAGGTTTAACTCCCGACCCCATGAAAAAGGCAGGACTAAGCACCATCGACGAGCGCATAACCTGCACCTCCTCCGGGAAACGGGTATCATCTTTCACCCTCCAGCCGGAGTTGAACTCAAGCACCACGTCGCCCCCGGTCTTAGGGTCGGTGCCGAGACGCAGCGCCTCCATACCGGGCAAGGCGGAGGTCATAATGTCGCCCATAGTGTAGGCATCGCTCACTCCGCTCATCTTCACAAGAAAATCGCGGGCTGCCTGTGCCACTTCGTCGAGACGCAGTTGTTTGCTCTCAATTTCTTTCCGGTCAAGATAAATGTGGCCACGGCTATAAGTGTCAACATAATTGCCGTTGCCATATTTGGCGGTAAGATAGGAGTTGAGGAGCGAGAGAGCACGTTTCACCGAAAACTCTCCCGTAGGTATTCGGTATTTCGGATCATCAACAACAGCATCATCATAGTAACCTGTGGAGGTGACGTAGACAAACGTGTTGTCGAGACCCACATATTTATCAATCGCATCGAAAAGACGCCCTAATTGCCCGTCAAGCCTGACATAGCTGTCTTCAAGTTCCAGACGGAAATCACCATCTTTCACAGCCTTATAGGGAGCGGCAGTGTAGCCGATGTTGAGCATATCTATCGCCTCACCGTTAGTGCCTATCTTAAGGTCTTTAAGATAGGATATGGCAACGTCTGTCACCTCAGTGTTGACGAGGGGCGACGAGGCATATTGACGGTAGACATTGCGGTCAGCCATTGAAAATGTATGCTTGAAATCATACATCTTCTTCTGAGATGGCAAGCCGGGATAGCGTGAGAGCGGAAGAGAAGGACGCCACTGCATCGTGTCGATGCGCGATGCTATCGAATGGTCATAGTTGCGTTGTGTCACCACCTTGGGCGTATCGCGATAATAGGTGGTGGTTGCCCAACGACCGGTGTTATCATTTATCCAGAAGGCAGAATTACCGGCGTGTCCTGCCATGATTATAGCCTGCTGCGCATCGGGAGCTATAGAATATACCGAAGCGACCCCCACCCCGTCAATTGCTATTTCATCGCTTATGGTAGAGAGGCGCAGCGCAGTAGGCGAAAGGTTTTCCTCAGTAAAGTTACCGATCACCTTAGGGTCGTGCAGGGCAGGAGCCATCTGCTGGGTAGTGGGATCATAGACGGAAGCGGCTGCCACGCCCGTCTGACGTGGATATGCACCTGTATAGACCATCGCAGTCGCGCTGGCCTTATCAAGAGTCCCCACCTTATAATCCACATTGCGGAGGAAGGCTCCCTCCTTCATAAGTTTGCGGAAGCCTTTTTCTCCGAAGAGATTCTGGAGATATTCTATGTAATCGGTGCGCAGCTGATCCACCACAATTCCCACCACGAGCTTCGGACGGGAAGGATCGGCGGCAAGCATCGTGTTGATGCCCACCAAGCCACATATCACCGATGTTAGAAAACGATTCATTTAAACTAAAAGTTACTCTCAGTCAAAGACAATGTACTCATCGGGGAAGTCTCCTCTGCATAACACTGTCTTAAGGCATCCGACTCCTGTAGGAACCGGTAGACCTATAATAATTATAACTGTCTTTGCGGGCGATTATTGCGTAAACCAACGACATAATCCAGGTGGCACCCATAAGTGGGAACAACGCCGGATTAGTGCTTTGTCCCTGCCATGCCCATACACCCATCACCACCAAGAGCACGGCAATATTGTATCTGGCAAGCTCTCTCGGCAATGTGCGCTTCTTCTGCTTCCACACAGCTGCCGCCATGATTAGCTGAAGCGGATTGAGCCAGAGAATAAGGATATTCGGAGACGTGGCTTCATGTTTCGAGACACACACAAGGAATGTGACTACACATCCGGCAACACCTAAGATAAAGAACCACAAGGAATAAATCCAGCGGGTGATGCCCTTTCTGCTAAGATCGTAGATGCAGACACACACAAGGATAGCAGCAACAAGCGAGCACCAGAACATTGGTCCGAGCCACCACGGTGTGGGAGGAAGCGTGGCGTCCGCCACACCTTCGTTGAGCACTCTCGTAGCTTTGACCACCGGACGACCGTCGGCAAACTTCGCGCCTCCAATCATCCGCTCCATCTCCATAGGGACATACATCTCATCCTTTGCGTTGATCGGAACGTCGATGCCGGAACCGAGAGCTATGTCAATGCCAAACTGATACCAGGGATAATTACGATTGTAGGCACGCATCTCATTGCGGAAAGTGCCGTAGCGGATACTGTCAGGATATGTCACCTCCTTATCTGAGGTAGCTTCCATCATTCGCCATATACGGGTGGCACAGTTATCCTTCACATAGTTGTAGCGATAGACCCTATTTTCCGGAAGGGCATTGGTCTGAAGCATCGTCAAAAGCTTACGTGCCTCCTCCTGACTAAGATTGAGTTCCTGCTCCACTACACGCGAACCTCTCTCGGCATACTCCGGAATAAACCATTCCGTAGGATAGCCGACACACATGTAATCGGTCTCCCCCTTTACAAAGCGGTAGACAAAATTGGGTTCGTTGAAGTTGAATACTCCGAAATTCCAAACCGAGTCTCTCCCCTCCCCTTTTACTCTTATCGCCTCGTGACCATATAGCTCATAGATTTCCGGACCGGGACTGCAAGTAAGCAGACTCACCACCAATGGCTCTGTCTTTTTCGGAGCCGGAGCAACTGAATCGGCT
>CAMWTL010000054.1 GCA_947177145.1 uncultured Porphyromonadaceae bacterium | reverse complement strand
ACAACAACGGACTCCTTCTCCTTGATGACCTCAAAGTATACCGCAACGTCATCACCGAAAAGGAAATCAAGCGTCCGAATCTCGGTGGAGGCGGCACAGGTCCCGGCGGTCCGGTAGTAGGACCCACCACTACCCCTGTAGAACCCGTCTACTTCAACTCATTTGATGCCGGACTAAATGGTGCGACCATTATGGGCGGCGGTGAGATTAAGTATGTTGGCGGCGCTTATGGCTCGGTATTCTCCAATGCAATGGATGGAATGCGTCAGAACTACCTGCTCCTTCCTGAAGACGCATTGTCTCACTCAGCTGACACCGAGGCTCTCACAATAGCCGTATGGGTCAACCGTGGTAATGAGTCGGTATCTTCTCACTATATGTGGTCACCCCTCTTCACCGCTTACGGCGGCGAGCCTAATCCCGATAACACATGGCCGATGCTTGCTTGTCAGTATCGCGGTGTGCTTCAGGTGAACAATGAGGGTTGGAGCGATTATACCGATGACCAGAATGTAAACGGCGTTAATGGTGTATATCATGATGCCACCGACTGGCTTGCCGACGGCAAATGGCACTATTATACTGCAACATTCACTCCGACTACGGCAAAGGTTTACTTTGACGGTGTAATTGTCAACGAGTGGGAAATCGACGGTGTAAATAATACGGCAGCCGGTATGTTTGCCCATGGCGACGCATTCAAGCACATCTGCCTCGGCGGTAACCAGGCTTGGAACTGGGGCGATCCCGACCCGGGATTCTGGTTTGATGACCTCGCAATCTACAACACAGAGCTTAGCGCGGCTCAGATTAAATCTATCATGGGCTTGAAGACCAATATGATCTATGGCAATACCTTCTCTAACAATGAGGGGGATGCCACTAAGATGGGTGCCGGCGAGTTTATCGAAAACGCAACCCCGGGCTTCGGCAAGATCTTCAAGAATGCGGTAGGCGGTATGCGCGAGAACTATCTGCTTCTTCCCTCCGACGCACTGAGCGGCATCGGCTCAACTGAAGAGCTTACAGTAAGCGTATGGCTGAACTCCACCGATGCGGGCGATTACTTCTGGAACCCTGTATTCACCGCATTCGCAGAATCTCCCGGCGGCAATGGATGTCCGATGTTCGCTCTCCAGTATCGCGGTGTGCTCTCCGTCAACTGTAACGGTCCCGACAACGCAGGCGACAACTGGTGTGACTATGCTCCCGAACAGAGCGACACAGGTGAAGTAATTCTCTATCATGGCGATCTTGACTGGCTCAAAGACCAGAAATGGCATCTCTATACCGCTGTGGTAACTCCGACAACTGCCAAGATATACTTCGACGGCGAAATTGCCAATGCCTGGACTCTTGATGGCGAAAGCCGTGGTCAGCAGTGCGACCTCAAGACAGTTGCCACACTCTCTTGCATCTGCCTTGGCGGTAACCAGGCTTGGGGTTGGGGCGACCCGGATCCCGGATTCGGCTTCGACGATATCTTCATCTTCAACAAGGCTCTCTCGCAAGACGAAGTGAAACAGCTTATGCTTCTTAAAAAGTAAAACTTAAAATCTAACCGAACACATAAATGAACACTAACCCTATTAAAGCCGAAGGACGGCGGAGCCAATTGCTCCGCCTCCTCCTCCCGGTTCTCCTGCTGATCTTCGCCGCTGCTCCGGCAGCTGCCCAGATTGTGAAGGGTGTCGTTTCCGACCCCTCCGGAGAGCCTCTGATTGGCGCCACAATCATAGAGAAAGGAACCACCAACGGCACAGCTACAGACATCGACGGCTTCTTCAAACTCAACTTGACAGATGCCAAGAAAGCAGTGCTTGTGGTATCATACGTAGGATATGCCACCACTGAGGTGGAAGTGAAAGGCCAGACCGACCTCAACATCACCCTCCAGGAAGAGTCTTCTCTCCTTAGCGAGGTAGTGGTAGTAGGTTACGGCCAGCAGAAAAAGGAATCGGTGGTGGGAGCGATCTCACAGGTAAATTCCGGCGACCTTCTGGAAACTCCCTCCGCCAACCTTTCACAGGCAATCACCGGTAAGATCCCCGGTGTGATCACATCACAGTCTTCAGGTGCTCCGGGTGCCGACGACGCTTCGATCTACATCCGTGGACGTGCCACATTCGCAAGCGACGCGCAGCCTCTTATCCTCGTGGACGGCGTAGAGCGTTCCTTCTCCCAGATTGCCCCCGACGACATCGAGACAATCTCTGTGCTTAAGGATGCTTCCGCAACTGCCGTTTACGGTGTGCGTGGTGCGAACGGCGTTATGCTTATCACCACAAAGCGTGGTAAGGAGCAAAAACCGGTAGTTAACCTTACAGCCTCATGGCAGTTCCAGACCCCGACAAGAAAGAACACCTATCTTAACTCTTACGAATCGGTGACACTTCTTGAAGAGGCTCTTGCCAATGACGGTCTGCCCTCACAGTTCTCCGCAGAAGACATCGCAATGTATCAGAAATCTGTCAATGGCCAGCTCACCGGTGTCGATGCGCTCCTCTACCCCAATGTTGATTGGTATGACGAGATCCTCCGCTCATCAGCTCCCTCGCAGCGTTACAACGCAAGTGTGCGCGGCGGTACTAAGAGAATGCGCTACTACGCATCTGTAGAATACTACGATCAGGAATCGCTCTTTAAAAATCTTTCAAAGGATACTTACGGCAATTCCACCTCTCTTAACTACAAGCGTTACGGTTTCCGTGCGAATGCCGACTTCTTCCTTACTAAAGATCTCCAGCTCTCAGTAAACTTCGGCACACGCTTCGAGGAACGTCGCGGTCCCAACTCAAATGAAGAGGCAAATTTCAGCAATGTATTCTATCAGCTCAACCATACTCCCGGATGGCTTTTCCCGGTTGCCTACCAGGTACAGAACGGCGATGCCATGAAGACTCTCTATGGCGGCAGCTCACAGTATCAGAGCAACATCTACGCTACTCTTGCCGAGGGTGGTTATTACAAAGCTGTAAATACGGTGAACGAGACCAACTTCATCCTCGACTATAAGATGGATTGGCTTACTCCGGGTCTTTCAGCACGTGGCATGATGAGCTTCGACTACGAAAGCTTCCACCGTAACAACTATATGCGCAACTTCGCGACATATGAACTTAACGACCGTGCCAACTTCGACCAGATTGAGGCTTACAACCGCTTCAACAGCGACACACAGCTTTCAAGCTCTCACAGCTCACTCTCCATCTACAAGCTTTATATGGAGGCACAGCTCAACTATGCACGCAAGTTTGCCGAGGTGAACGACGTGACTGCCATGGTGCTTTACATGCAGAATGACTACCGCTACCAGAGCGATCTCGCGAAGCGTTATCAGGGTGTCGTAGGACGTGTGACATATGCTTATGACGACCGCTACCTTTTCGAGTTCAATGCCGGCTACAACGGTTCTGAGAACTTTAAGAAAGGTCGCCGTTTCGGCTTCTTCCCCGCATTCTCCGCAGGTTGGCGTATCACCCAGGAGAAATTTATGGAAAGCGCTACTGATTGGCTTAACAACCTTAAGATCCGCGCCAGCTACGGTCAGGTCGGTAACGACGCTTATTTCGGCCAGCGATTCCTTTATGAGCAGAAGTGGAGCCAGATCGGCAACGACTATATCTTCGGCACTACCGGCGTGACAGGCATCTATGAGCAGCAGTACCCTAACTATGCAGTGACATGGGAACGTGCCCATAAATACAACATCGGTCTTGAGTTTGGCTTCCTCAACAATAGCCTCAGCGGTAACATCGACTTCTTCTACGAGAAACGTAACGACATCCTTACCGAATATCTCACCCGTCCTCTCTGGTTCGGTGTATCTTCGGCAGCCGGTAACCTTGGTAAGACCACCAATAAAGGTTTCGAAATCGAGCTTCACTACAACAATAAGATCGGTCCCGACTTCCAGTATAACATCGGTGGTACGTTCTCCCACGCAAAGAACAAGATTACCGAGATGGACGAACCCGCTCTCAAGACTGACTATCGCAAGCGCGAGGGTCATCCCATCAACCAGTACTTCGGTCTTCTCTGCGACGGCTTCGTAACTCAGGCTGACATCGACGGCGGCAACCTTCCCGTATCCACTTTCGGCACCGTTAAGGCAGGCGACCTCAAATATCGTGATATGAACGGCGACGGCTTCATCGACGACCGCGACGAGACCTTCATCGGTTATTCCGATATTCCGGAAAACACTTATGCCATAAATCTTGGCTGCAACTGGAAAGGTATCGGACTCAGCATCATGTTCCAGGGTGTTGACCACGTGAGCCGTTACTATGATGCAGAGGCAATGTATGCTTTCGTTGCCGGCGGTAAAGTGAAGGAGCATCACCTTGACCGTTGGAATCCCGCAGTGTCTGAGGCACAGAACTTAGCCAATGCCAAGTATCCCCTCCTCCACTACGACAGCTACGGCAACCACAACCAGCGCACTAACTCATTCTTCCTTAAGGACGGTTCATTCTTCCGTCTGAAGAATATCGAGCTTTCCTACTCGCTTCCCGAGAAATGGATTAAGCATGCCTACATGACCCAGTGCCGTTTCTTCGTCAACGCCAACAACCTCGTGACATGGGATCATCTCGACAACCTTGTCGATCCTGAGAGCAACGGCTCCAACAAGTATCCCATCTGCAAGACAGTGAACTTCGGCGTAAACATCCAATTCTAACCTAATTCCGAATCAATGAAAAAGTCAATCAGATATATCTCGCTCGCACTGCTCCTGGGCTGCGCTGCATCTTTCTCCTCCTGCAGCGACTATCTTGAGAAGCAGCCATCCAACGAGCTGACCAAGGAGAAAGTACTTGCCGACTGGAACCTCTTCGAGGAGTTCCACTTCGACACTTACAACTTCCTTCGTCATGGTGCACTGCGCGTCAGCGACTCTTGGCTCGACGCAGCTACCGACCTTGCCGAGACATCATACGCCAACGGCGGTGTACGCACATCTTTCAACATCGGCAACTACTACGGAAGCGGTGGCTATTCTGAGCTTTACGACACATGGGAAAGCCGCTACCGTGGCATCCGTAAATGTAATATGGTGCTTGAGAACATTAACCTCGTGCCTAAGAATCCGCGTAATACAGATGAGGAGCACGCAGAATATGTGAAATTATATACTGCTGAAGCCCGTCTTTTCCGTGCCTTCTTCTATTGGGAAATGTTCCTCCGCTTCGGTCCTATACCCATTGTGACCGACGTGCTCGATCCCGAAGAGGATATGATTACCCCTTATTTGAATCGTCCGACAGTGAAGGAATATGTGGTGGATTTCATACTTAAGGAGCTTGCCGAATGTGAGGCTGATCTCCTCGACCACGCCACCGCATGGGCAACTTCCCGCGCAGGTCGTCTGTCTCAGCCTGTAGCCCGCGCACTCGCATCACGCATAAAGCTTTATATGGCTTCTCCACGCTACGCTTCACAGAGCGGCATCACTTGGCAGGAAGCAGCCGACGCAGCCAAGAGTTTCATGAACGATTACGGTCAGTATTTCGGTCTCTTCGCTCTTGAAAATATCTCCCCGGTGGAGAACTATGGCAACGCCGTGCTCTACACCACTTACAACGACAACAACAACGAGACAATCTTCTTCCGTAACGACGGTAGTATTGGTTGGGGTGGCATATCTGCCGATACTCCCGTAGGTGAAGGCGGTCGCGGTGGCAACTGTCCTTCTCAGAACCTTGTCGATATGTATGATATGATCGACGGTTCATCTCCATTTGCCCAGTATGACGCAACGGGTGCTCCTATATATAGCAACGGAGCAGCTGCACCTGCCATCAACGCTGCCAGCGGCTATGACGACGCAAATATGTGGGAAAACCGCGATCCGCGTCTCCAGGCTACCGTCCTTTATCAGGGTACTCCCTGGGGCACTATGCGTACCGACAGTAAGATAGACGTTCGTCCGGGTATGGCAGATAATCCTACCGGCAATGCCAACGCTACTCCCACCGGCTACTATATGCGCAAGTATATCCCGGCTACTATCCTTTCAAGCAACCACGGAGGTACAGCCCGCCGTCTTTGGACAATCATGCGCTATGCCGAGATTCTTCTCAACTACGCCGAGGCTATAAACGAAGTGAACGGTCCTTGCCAGGAAGTTTACGATATGCTTGACGCTGTTCGCCACCGTGCAGGCATCACAGGCAACGTAGCCGACCGCGCCGATCTCGCCTCAAAAGAAGCTATGCGTAACTTCATCCATAAGGAGCGCACGGTAGAGTTCGCCTTCGAGGAGCACCGCTCTTGGGACGTACGCCGTTGGAACGTGGCTGTGGAAGCTCTCTCACGCCCCATCTACGGCATCAACGTGGCAATGGACGGAACCGTATCACGCAAGGTAGCCCAGCAGCGTGTGTTTGAAGAGAAGATGTACCTATATCCTATCCCCGAAGCTGAGGTATGGAAAACCGGTATCGAGAACAACCCCGGTTGGTAACCTTAAGTTTTTCCATTTGAAAAATTCGAAACCACAATGAACAACATCATAGAACATATATCAAACAAGGCACGCCTCGCTCTCGCCGTCGCTATGATGGCAGGATGCGGTATGTCAGCACTCGCAGCCGGTGGGGGCAATATCCTCAAAGGCCGTGTGGTAGACCCCGAGGGTAACCCCGTGCCGGGCGCAATGGTCAATCTTGCCGAGCAGAGCAAAATGGTCTTCACTGATGAAGACGGCAACTTCACCATTAAGGATGCCTCTTATGACGACGAGGTCAACGCCACCTGCTCCGGCTATCTCAATGCAATCTATACTGTAGAGGATTTCTCCGAGCCTATCACAATCGTGCTTCAGCCGGATACAGACCCCTATGCACATCTTGCCCCGACTGCATTCAATGCCCAGCAGAAGAAATATCTCACCGATTCCCGTTCGGTAGTGTCAGGCGAAGAGCTTCAGCGTTATCCTATCACGGTGCTTCAGAACGCATTCAACTCAGTGCTTCCAGGTGTTGAGACCTACGAATGGTCATCCGAGCCGGGCTGGACAGAGACACAGATGTATGTGCGCGGTATCCGCACCATGAACCAGAGCGCACGTAATCCCCTCATCATCGTCGATGACGTGGAGCGTGACCTCTCATTCCTCGATGCTTTCCCCATTGAGTCTGTGACAGTGCTGAAGGATGCCGCCGCTACCGCTCTTTACGGTATGCGTGGTGCTAACGGTGTTATCCTTGTAACCACAAAACGTGGCGAGGCAGGTAAGACCCATATCAACTTCACTCAGGAGGTAGGCTTCCAGACACTCTCCAACAAGATGGAGGTGCAGGATTCCTATAATATGGCACTCACACGCAACCAAGTGCGTTACCTCTCCGATCTTGAGCCGATGTATTCAGCCGAGCAGATCGAGAAATACCGTCAGGTATGCAATGGTCAGCAGATGGAAGGCATGGACAAATACCGCTACTTCAACACCAACTGGTTTGACGAGCTGTATCGCGAGACCGCACCGATCGTAAAGACCAACCTTCAGATTTCAGGTGGTAACAACCGTGCCCGCTACTACGTGTCGTTCTCATATCTCCGTCAGGAGGGTATGTGGGAGAGCAAGTGGACCAACATGATGGATCGCTACACAATGCAGCATATCCTCAACCGCTGGAACCTCCGCTCCAATCTTGACATCAACGTCAACAAATACCTTCGCGTAGGTCTTGACCTCGGCGGCCGTATCGACAACATCAACCAGCCTACCACACCGGTGTTCAACCTTACTACTTTCGGTGCAGTGGAGGCTAACCCGATGGAACCGGTCTATACTCCGCAGGGCTACATCTACTCCTCCAACACCGCCAACAACCCGGCTCGTCTGCTTGGGTCAGCCGGTCAGGAGAAGAACCGCCGTCGTTCACTCTATTCAACTGCTGAGGTTAACGGTTATCTCGACCCCATTACCAAAGGTCTTGAGGCAAACCTTGTAGTCAGCTTCGATGCTTTTGATGTGTTCCGCTCGAACCAGACCAACAGCATCAACACTTATTCCTACGATTACGCTAATATGGACGTTCAGAATGTCGAAGATTTTACACTCACCAACACTACGACTTATTCTGAACTTACCAACCCGACAGCAGAGGAGCGTGCCAACTCATGGACACTCAACGCCCGTTTCGGATTCAAGTACAACCGCGACTTCGATAAACACCATGTGGATGCCAACGTATTTGTACGTAGCTATCAGCAGCGTCTAAATATGAGAGAGGCATTCGCCGACAACGCAATGTACTCTTCCGACCGTTTCCTTTCCTGGAACGGACAGGCTACCTATGTGTTTGATGACCGCTATATCATCTCAGGAAACATTTCCCGTATGGGTAATGATAACTTCGATCCCGACAACCGTTGGGGCACATTCTGGGGTGTATCGGCAGGTTGGGTACTCTCCAACGAGAAGTTCCTCCGCAATCCGAACCTCGACCTTCTGAAGTTCCGCGCATCTTACGGTAAGGCAGGACAGAGTGATACGGGTGCAGGACGTTATCCCTATCAGTCAATCTACGCACAGAACAACGGTTATGGCTTCGGCTTCAACAACACCTGGGTACCGGGTTATATGGAATCTGTGGCAGGTAACCCCAACAGCCGTTGGGAGATCTCCAAGATGGTCAACCTCGGTCTTGACTGGGACATCTGGCACCGCCGTCTCTACGGATCAATTGACCTTTTCAAAGAGTGGCGTTCCGACATCCTCATCAACCGTTCCACTATACCTGACATCCTCGGTATCAGCTATGCCCGCGACTCATATGGTAAAGTACAGACAAGAGGTATGGAGCTTGTGATCGGCCATGCAAACCGCATAGGCAAAGTCTCCTACTCTGTAGAGGGTCAGCTCTCATGGAATCGTAACAAGATTACTGAGATGGACGAGACTGAACCTCTCGTAGAATGGCAGCGTAAGACCGGTCGTCCCATATTCGAGTACACCTCTGTACAGGGTCTGTATGAAGGTTCTTTCAATGGCACTGTCGGCGGTTGGAACCAGTTCCGTTTCAACGGTTGGGCATCCGATCCTAATCTGATAGCTACCAGCCAGCAAGATGCTATCGACCATCCGGAGAAATATCCCTACAACTCCTACTCCGGTGGTAAGCAGCAGCTCGGTACAGCAGTGTTCAAAGACCTCAACGGCGACCGCGTCATCGACAATAAGGATAAAATCCCTACAGGCTACACCATCATACCGGAACTCACTCCCTCACTTGCCATCAATGTGGCATACGCAGGTTTTGACCTCCGCACCGTACTGACAGCCTATGTCAACCGCTCGGTGTTCATCTCTCCGGCAGCTACATTCTCCGGTTGGTCAAATATGGGCACGCATGAGGTTGTGAACACCTGGGGCTATTATACAGACGATCCCACTGACCCGCGCAACGTCAATGCTAAATACCCACGTCCTCTCTGGGGCGGTTTCAACAACATCGACTCCAACCGTGACGGCGATAAAACTTATGAGAACGATATCTGGATTATGAACGGTGACTATCTGAGCCTCCGTAACATCGAATTCGGATACTCACTCCCGAAGCATATCATCTCCAAGATCCACATGAGCCAGTGCCGTTTCTACTTCAACGCCTATAATATCGCCAACTGGAGCCACCTTCCGAAAGGAATGGATCCTGAGAAGCCGATGTCTTACTGCTGGTGGTATCCTAAGACCCGTACATTCAGCTTCGGTGTTCACGTAACCTTCTAATCCTGACAAATCAATATGAAAGCGAATTTATATTCCATAGCTGCAGCAGTCGCCCTCTTAATCGGGGGCGCCTCCTGCAACGACTACCTCGACAAGGAGGTAGACCTTACTCAGCAGGCAGAGAATGTCTTCAGCGACTACGACATGACACGCGGCTTCCAGGCAAAGCTCTATGAGTATCTGCCCGACGCATTCGGTGCAATCGGAGGCGGTGATCAGGCATCACGCGATTGCATGACAGACAATGCCATCTGCTATTGGGGAAATAATATGCACAAAGTGCTTGAAGACGGTTTCTCCTCTTCCAGCCATGCATATGCCTCCGGTTTCTGGAGCAGCTACTACAAAGCTATCCGTGCCTGCAACCAGTTTATGATCAATGCCAAGCCATCAGTGATTGGCAACAGTGAAAAGCCGGGCGACAATAATCGCCTCTATGACCGTTGGATTGCCGAGACTCGTGTGCTCCGCGCAATCTTCCATATGGATCTTGCCGCATGGTTCGGCGACATACCTATTGTAGGCGACGATGAGAACGGGACACCTATTATCCTATCCCCGGGTATGGCTATCCCGGAGCGTACAAAATGTGCTGACGCTCTCAAATGGATTGCCGACGAATGTGATAAGTATAAGGATGACCTCCCCTTCCGCTATTCTAACGAAGAGGAAAACTGGGGTCGTGTGAACGGTGCCGCCGCATATGCACTCAAGGCACGTGCGCTTGTCTATCGCGCTTCTAAGCTGAACAATCCTGAAAACAAACAGGAATGGTGGAACGAGGCTGCACAGGCTTGTCTCGACTTCATTAACAAGAACAGCCAGCAGAGCAATCCTTATCGTCTGCACACCACTGCCGACAATAATCCGGAAGAAAACTACTATGACTGCTTCGTGACCAACCCGATCCACAACAACGAGTATATTCTCAGCCGCTCGGTATGGAATCAGCGCAGAATCGAACAGTCATTCGCTCCCTGCGGTTTCAAAGGCAAGGAATCATCGGTAGGCCGTACAGGTCCGACACAGAATTTCGTGGATGCCTATGAGACACGCAACGGTCTTCCAATTGACAAAGATCCCTCTTACGATCCTCAGAATCCTTATGTAAACCGTGACCCTCGTCTTGAGCAGACCATCTTCCATCACGGTTCTATATGGGGTGATGCTCTCAACAACGAAAGACGCGAAGTGAATATCACTTTCGGCTCCGGCGACGATTATCAGAGTCTCCACGGTGGAACGCTCACAGGTTATTATGTGAAGAAATACGTCTCTAACATCTCCTGGGATAACCCGACTGACAACCCGAAGGCATGTCCTATCTTCCGCTATGGCGAAGTGCTTCTCAACGCTGCCGAGGCTCTTAACGAAGCAGGACGCACCAATGATGCTTATCAGTATGTAAACCAGGTGCGTGCCCGTGTGGGAATGCCTGCCTATGCCGGAATGACCCAGGCTGAACTCCGTGAGCGTATCCAAAACGAGCGTCGCATCGAGCTTTGCTTCGAAGACCACCGTTATTTCGACGAGCGCCGCTGGATGCTCTTCGAGGGTAAGACCCCCGCTTCGGAAGTGAACCTTCCCCGTTACAAGCAGGTCTATAATCTTTATGGTGTAACCATCCATCCCGACCAGCCCCAGATGTATGTCTATGGCGCTGCCGAGACTTATCCGAGACGTGTGTTCAACGCTCCGAAGAACTATTTCTTCCCCATACCTTACCAGGAGCAAGTCAAGACTAAGCTCCCCCAGACCCCCGGTTGGTAAACGTAAAATCTGATTCATCATGAAAAAGACTAAGTTAATATATTCACTCCTTCCCGTCGGCATGCTCCTTTTCGGAGCATGTTCCGACGACAACAAGATCAGTTATCCTGCCGGACAGGGAATCGTGATCGAGACCCCGGAGACAGTTGATTGCGGTGGCACCTATGCCTCTTTTGCCGCTCTCTTCCATATGAAGAGCGATGCCCGCTATACTAATGCCGGCTATGTGATCTCAGAGAATGCCAATCCCACAATCTATGGCAGTGTCTACGACGGCACCATCAGCGGCGACACCATCAAGGCTACAATCCTTGACCTTGCTCCCGACCGTGAATATCATGTGCGTGCCTTTATGAACGAATACCAGGGTGAGGTGATTTATTCTCAGGAATTTACTTTCACCACTGCTGAGGGGTCACTCTCAGAACAGTTAGCTCACTACAGAGGTCCACAATATCCCGACTATTATGCTGATTTCGCCGGTTGGGGAAGCCGTTCGCAATGGAACCTTGCCAATGTGCATGACCCATCTGTGGTGAAGGCTGCCGACGGATATTATTATATGTACCAGACCGACGCTTCCTATGGCAACGCACATGTGGAAGGGGGACACTTCCACGGTCGCCGTTCACTCGACCTCATCAACTGGGAATATCTCGGCGGCACAATGCCTGAACTTCCCGGATGGATCATACCCAAGTGGAATGAAATCCGTGAAGGTATGGGTCTTCAGGCAGCTGAGGCACCTGTAGGTGAATTCGGTTACTGGGCACCGAGTGTAGTAAAGGTAAACGACAACCTATATCGCATGTACTACTCAATCGTAGTGCCAGGTCTTATTGACGGCGATAACTCATGGGGAGAGCGTGCCTTTATCGGTCTTATGGAAACATCCAATCCGGCTGACAATAATAGCTGGGAAGATAAAGGCTACGTCATCACCAACGCTTCTGACAAGGGACTTGATTTCCATGTCTCTCCCACAGACTGGGGCAACTGCTATTATAAATTTAATGCTATCGACCCCTCTGTCATCATCACCGACAACGGCGAGCATTGGATGATTTACGGTTCATGGCATAGCGGTATAGCTGCCGTGAAACTTAACCCTGAAACCGGCAAAGTAGCTGCTGAACTTGGCAATCCCTGGGGCACACCTGCCGACATTGCCGCTTATGGAAAACTTATCGCCACCCGCCAGATGGGCAACCGTTGGCAGGGTTCCGAAGGTCCGGAAGTAATCTACAAAGATGGTTATTATTATCTGTTCCTTGCTTATGATGCTCTCGATGTGGCTTACAATACTCGCGTAGCTCGTTCCAAGAATATCGACGGACCGTATCTTGACATGAACGGCACAAATATCTCTGATAACGGTGGCGATGCATTGCCCGTAGTGACACATCCCTACAAGTTTGCCAATTCCGACGGTTGGGTAGGTTTCTCCCACTGCACAGTGTTTAATGATGGCGAAGGCAATTGGTTCTATGCTTCACAGGCACGCTTCCCGGCAGGGGTAAACGGTAACGATGCAAGCAACGCCCTTATGTTGGGACACGTCCGCTCTATCGTATGGACCAATGACGGATGGCCTCTTGTGCTTCCCGAACGTTACGGCGCTGTGCCGCAGCTTGCCATAGCTGAAGAGGAACTTATCGGCAACTGGGAACTTATTGACCTTGCCTATTCTTATGGTAATATGAAGGAGTCAGTGGCAATGAGTCTCACAGCCGACCACAAGATAAACGGTGGCACTTGGGACGGTGCTGACTGGAGCTTTGATTCTAACTCAGGCATATTGAAAGCCGGCGACGTAAATTTATACCTCAAGCGTGAATGTGACTGGGAGGATGCCAACCGCCGTGCGACAATCGTATTCGCCGGTCTTTCCAATACCACTTGGTGGGGTAAGAAATCTCTTTAAGTTCTCACTTCTGCATGGCCATCTCCTCAATAAATTAATGGTATGATACAAAGCCCTGGCCATTTGGTCAGGGCTTTGTATTAAAGAAATTATTTCGCATTTATCAAGCATATTAAAAAACTAACCGGTTCTAATATGAAAAAAATTGCTTTATGTCTGGCTCTCATTGTAGGTTCATTGGCAGGTGTGGCAAAGACTACTTCTTGGAGCGCTGACAACGGAAACGGCACCTACACCAATCCCTTGATGTATGACGAGTTTTCCGACCCGGATATTCTTCGAGTAGGCGACGATTACTATCTTGCAGGTACCACAATGCACACCGTGCCGGGATTGGTGATACTCCATTCAAAGGATCTCGTAAACTGGGAGAATATCTCCTATTGCTTCGACCGATTCGATTTCGATGATGACGCATTCTCACTAAAGAATGGCAAAGAGATATATGGTCAAGGAATCTGGGCACCGTGTATCCGCTATAATGACGGTAAATTTTATCTTTACAGCAATGTCAACGGTAAGGGTCTCCAATGCTATGTGAGCGATAAGATTGAAGGACCCTGGAAACATATCAATATGGAGGGTCAGATATATGACCTCAGCGTATTGTTTGATGACGACGGCAAGATCTATGCCATCCATGGTTACGGTGAGGTGAAATGTACCGAACTGAAACCTGATATGAGCGGACCCATCGAAGAGACTGAACGTGTAATAATTCCTAACGGAAGCGCAGTGGGCGAAGGTCATCATATGTATAAGATAGGCGATATGTATTATCTTATTTCTACCGACTACCGCCCTAACGGACGCACACTCTGCTCACGCTCCAAGAGTATCTGGGGACCTTATGAGACTTGTGTTATAACAGCTGACGAGACTTTCGGCTATCACGCTGCCCCCCTCACAGAAATTAAAGGACGAATTATGCCTGACGGGTATCCTGTGAGCATCGGTCCACTCGACCCGGATAAGACTGCCGCTTCCAATATTCATCAGGGAGGTATCGTCTCCACCCCCGATGGTCAATGGTGGGCACTCCTGATGATGGATTTCCACTCAATTGGACGTACCGTAACGCTTGCCCCGATAACTTGGAAAGATGGCTGGCCTATGCTCGGATTGGAGGGCAATCTCGGACGTGCCCCACGCACATGGCTCAAACCGAACACTGCCGCACGTGACACAGAACCTATACACGCCCCTTACGAGCGAAACGAGAATTTTGACGGCAAGACACTCGGTCGTGTTTGGCAATGGAATCATAATCCCGACGACAAGATGTGGAGCCTTAAAAACGGTAAGCTACGTCTGAACACTATGCCTGCCGATCAACTTATGTGGGCAAGAAATACCCTCACACAACGTGCCATCGGTCCGAAGTCAATCACCACCGTAGAATTGGATGTCAAGAATCTGAAGGATGGCGACGTATGCGGCTTAGGCAATATCAATGTGCCATGCTCATGGGCAGGTATCGTGAAAGAGGGAAAGAACCTTGTTTTACGTCGATTTGAACAGCTCAACAACGACACTTTGGACGTACCGGTAAAACTTACCGACGATAAGATTTGGCTCCGCTTTATAGGTGATTTCGATAACGATAAAGGACGCTATGCCTATTCTACCGACGGGAAGACCTTCAAAGACCTCGGAGGTGATATGCAACTCAGCTACCAGCTTATCACATTCCAAGGCGCACGTATGTCGCTGTTCGCATTCAACAAAAATGGTAAGAACGGAGGATATGCGGAATTTGATAATTTCACTGTTGAGGAACCGATGGCAAACCGCGACGGCTACATACCCTTCGATAAGACTTTCCGCATTATCAACGTGGCGACCGGTCTGCCGATGCATGCCACACCTCATGGTCTTATGCACGACATCGGAGCTGATGTCGATACTCCGGAGACCCGTTTCAAGGTAATCGACAGAGGCAACGGTAAGGTAATTCTTCAATGTGCCGACGGACGCTATGTATTTGTCTCAGGATTCGGTCTGCCGGGCGATGTGCGTCTTACCAAAGACATAAACCTTGCCGAGGAATTCATGTGGCAAGACTATCTCAACAATGAGTTTATGCTAATGTCGATGCGCAACCACCGTTATGTAGGGAAAAGCCCAACGACAGGCAGCCCCTACTCAATGGATTATACCGGCTCTGACCCGGC
>CAMWTL010000053.1 GCA_947177145.1 uncultured Porphyromonadaceae bacterium | reverse complement strand
TTGGTCTGACAGGCTAACCAAATCAGTGTGCCGTTGCTATAGGTGAGTAGTTACTTGAGAAATGATATATGTGAATTAATGTTAAATATTATACTTGTGTCATTGAAAAAGATTTAAAAACTGCTAAATTTGCATTTCAATAGTTGGATTCTTAATAAAATAAGATTCCGGCTGTCGATTACCATTGTTCAGATCGCGCTTATGTTACGATCCGAGTGAAGATAATCCCGTAACATCGAACTACCTGCAACTAAACAACAACGATAATAACTTAATAAAGTAAATTTTATCAAAAGTATGAGAAAATTGTTTTCCATTCTGATGGCGTTGATGGCGTTTACGTGTAGCATAGCTGCACAAAATCGCACCTATCACGGCATCGTAGTCGACGCGGACACTAAGGAACCGCTGATCGGCGTCTCGATTCTGCCATTAGGCGGCGGTGTGGGAACTGCTACCGACGTCGATGGCAAGTTTACCTTAACGGTGCCCGCTTCTGTAAAGCAGATAAAGGTCACATATGTCGGGATGACACCTGTGACAGTAAACTTAGCGGACAATATGACGGTCGAACTTAAATCAGAGACAGAGAGTCTTGATGACCTTGTGGTGGTGGGTTACGGTTCTGCTAAGAAAGCCGGTTCTATTGTCGGCTCAGTGTCGGTAGTGGGTTCAGCCCAGTTGGAGAATATCCCGACAGCTACTTTTATGGATGCTCTTCAGGGCCAAGTGCCGGGTCTCAACATTAACTCCAACTCCGGTGATCCCTCGCAGACACAATCAGTGCGTATCCGTGGTGTAAACTCACTCAATGCCGGCATCACTCCTCTTTATGTGCTCGATGGTGCCCCTATCAGCTCAACTGTGTTTACGAGCCTTAATCCTAACGATATTCAAAACATCACTATCCTTAAGGATGCTTCAGCTGTGGCTATCTATGGTTCACGTGCTGCCAACGGTGTAATCGTCATAACTTCAAAGAAGGGTTCTCTCGGTGAACAACCGAAAGTGACTATACGCGCCAATATAGGTTGGTCGCAGATGGTTGAGGATGGTATCACCATGATGAATTCCGAACAGTATGTTCATTTCCGCGACCTTATCGGTAGACCTGCCCCTGAAGGTGCCGTAGAAGCTGCCACAAAATTTGGCATTAACACCAATTGGCGTAAGGAGATGTTTAATAGCGCGGCTCCGACCTATTCTCTTGACGGCACAGTTTCCGGCGGTGGCGAGAAGTCGCAGTATTATTTCTCTATAAACCATTTTGATCAGAAGGGTATTATCACTGCCTCCGGACTACGCCGTGAGACTATCCGTGCAAGCATCTTCTCAAACGCTACAGATTGGCTCCGTCTCGGCTTACAGACCAACCTCGGTTACACTAAGTGGGAGAGCAACAGCCAGATTTCTTCGGGTGGTATTTATCTCTCCAATCCTATGGTCTTTGCACGTGCAGCTATGCCTTACGACTCACCTCGCTACTATACAATTGGATCAGATGGAATGCCTGTATATGGTGAAAAGGCTATGTGGCTACATTATACAGGCACATATAATCCATATTTCATCACCAGCTTCATGACGCAGAATCGTAATAAGGTAAATGCCAACATTGTCCTTAGCGAACAGATTTCACCTATTCCCGGTCTTGTGTTGAAAGCTCAACAAGCTTTAGATGCATTTGATTATCGTTTAGGTCGTGATTGCCTTCCTTATGAAACAACCGTTACACCTATGGGTGACACGATGGGCGATCGACCTGTAGGAGAGACAAATGAGGGTTGGACTTCACAGAATTTCCAACGTTATGTCAATTTTACCTATACCAATACGGCTGAATATAATTTTCAGGTTAAAGATGTAAATAACTTTACATTCCTATTGGGTCAGGAGTCTATAATTGCACGTGAACGGTTGTTCGGCGTAGGGGCTGAAGGTCTTACCGACCGTAAGCTTACATTGCTTACAAATGCGACTTCAGTTTCCTTAAATGATTTATCAGAGAGTAAGGTGAACACTACTTTCAATTCTTACTTTATCAAGGGTACTTATGATTATGACAATCGTTACTTCATAGAGGGTACTTTCCGTCGTGACGGTAGTTCTAAATTCACTCCGAAGCATCGTTACGCTAACTTTTTCTCAACAGGTGTGATGTGGAACGCTAAAAATGAGAAATTCCTTGAAGATGTAGATTGGCTTAATGAGTTCCAACTTCGTGTAAGTTACGGTTCAACCGGTAACTCTTCGATTGACGACTACCTTTATTATGGTGCTGTTGGTCCGGGAGCAATTTATGGTCCTCCAACTAATCAAAATAATTCAAGTCTTGGTGTGACGAAACCAAAGAATTATGATTTGACTTGGGAAACTGTGTATTCTTTTGATGCAGGTACACATTTCAAGATTTTTAATATAGCCACTGCTGAGATTGATTTCTATAAGAAGACTACTAAGAATATGCTTATGTCTATTCCTTGGAGTTATACTACCGGATTTAGTGGTGATTATTCCAATATCGGTTCAATGACTAATACCGGTGTAGATGTAAATGCTTCTGTCGATCTTATTCGTAATCGCGATTTCTATTGGGGTGTACGTGCTAACTTCAACTACAACAAAAACAAGATTACTGAACTTTTCAACGGTCGTGACCGCTATGTGCTTGAGGGATATGGTACCTGCTATCAGATTGGTCACTCTGCCGGTGAATTTTATGGCGTGCCATATCTTGGCGTAGATCCTATGGACGGTAAGCAGGTATGGCTTGATATTAATGATAACCCCACAAAGGTATTCAACGAGGAGGCTGACGGCCGCTTGCTCGGAAAGAGCTACTTCGCTCCTTGGAACGGTGGCTTTGGCACAAGTCTCTCTTGGAAAGGCTTTGGTTTGTCAGCCGATTTCAACTGGTCGGCTGAGAAGTATATGATGAACAATGACTTATACTTTGTTCAGAATGCTTCTATTGGTAACAGTTGGAACCAGTCTGTGGAAATGCTTAAGGTTTGGACAAAACCGGGTGATGTGACCAAGTATCCTAATGCTACGGAAGAAATTCAGTTTGACTCTCGTCTATTAGAGGATGCTTCTTATCTTCGTATGAAGACCTTGACTCTCACTTATCGTCTTCCCCAGGCTGCCCTCAATGCCATACGTCTTGACAATGTGGTATTCCACTTCACAGGTCGTAACCTATTTACGGTTACAAAGTTTACCGGATACGATCCGGAACCGCAGGTCAACTATTACCAGTTCCTTTATCCAAACACACGCCAGTTTGAGTTTGGTATAGAGGTTACTATCTAATCAAATCATCGAAATAAAGAAATGAAAAAAACATTATATAGCGTTCTTCTTACCGGCCTCTTGTTCGCTTCATGTAATCTTAATGAGGAGCCGTTTGGTCAGCTGAATATTGACGACGCGATTACTACTCCTCAGAATGCCTTGAAATTCCGTAATGGCCTCTATACCGGTCTGCGTGCCCGTTCGGCAGGTGGCTATATATCCTATACCGCTATACAGGCTGATGAGTTTATTGGTGTAACTTCGAATGGTAACCGTCTTGGATCTATTAGTCTCGGAAATATTGATCCCGGTACACTTGATCTTACAGGCTCTTGGGCGTATCCTTATGCATCCATAATGGATGTTAACTATTATCTTCCGTTTTTGGAGGATCTTATCAATGATGAGAATATGGACTCTGACACCCATATTCAGCTTATTCGCTATCGTGGTGAAGCAAAATGGGCAAGAGCTTTTAACTACTGGTATCTGATGGATCATTATTGCCAGTCGTATACCCGCACTGAGCCTACCTCTGCTGCAAGCGGTTTGCCTTTGGTGACTGTATTCGATCCTACTGGCGATTATAGCAAATATCCCGGTCGCTCCACCCTTGAGGAAACCTATACCCTTATTGAGTCAGACCTCAAAGATGCCTATGATGACCTCTCTGCTTATGAGAAGTCGCTTAGTACGGAGGCTCTGGCAGCAGCTACAGCCCCCAATGCTGCATATCTTAACACTTATGTAGTGCTTGCTTTTCAGGCAAGAATGGCTCTCCTTAAAGGAGACTATCAGACTGCTATAGATAAGGCTGAGGCTGTGATAAGCAATACCCAGTATGCTTTAGCCACACGCAACACTTATGGTACGCTTTGGACAGATGACCGTGGTACCGAACTAATTTTTGTACCCTATGGCAACGCCGCACAGGCTGATTATGTCCCTACTACCGGTGAAGCATGGCTTACTTCTAAGGAAGAAAATGCTAATTATGTAGCAGCTGCAAATGCTTTGGCTATGTATGACCCTGATAACGACGTTCGCTATGAGTGGTTTTTTGCCGATCGTGAGTTGAGCGTCGAGGGTAGTTATGCCTGGGCACCGGCATTTGTGAAATTCCCGGGTAACGGTGCCTTTAACCTAATTGGTAACAACGAGCTTCGTAATCTTCCGAAACCTTTCCGTCTTAGCGAAACCTATCTTATCCTTGCTGAGGCTGCTGCGGAGTTGGGTCAGACCACCAAGGCTAATGATGCTCTTAACCACATTCGCACCAACCGTATAAAGGGATATAAGACACAGTCTTATCAGGGACGTGAACTTATTGAGGAGATTCGCACGGAGCGTACTCGTGAGCTTATCGGCGAGGGCTTCCGTATCAGTGACTTGCGTCGCTGGAATCTAGGCTTCTCACGCTCGATCGACTATGAATCGGATTATGAGGAGACAGTGTCTATTCTTGTGCCCGCAGGCTGCAATGTCTCATATGCTCCCGGCGACCGCCGATTCGTATGGCCTATTCCCAAGAGTGAGATGGAGGCTAACCCCCAGCTTGCAGGTCAGCAGAATCCGGGTTATTAATTAAGATACATAATAACTGAAAAAGAGAAATCGAAATGAAATATATAAAGATTTTCGCTTTGGCGGTAGGAATGTTCTCTATGGTGGCTTGTAGCGACGATAAGAAAGAGCATAATACAGCCGCAGAGGTGGAAGTAGAGATGGGTGAGACCCAGGTGACCACAAGAGAGAACCGTGGCATCTTTAATGTCCCTGTTAATCTGACCGGAAAAGCCAACGGCGCTGTGACGGTCACCATTGATGTCGAGGCTACCGGCAGCGACCCTGCGCAGGAGGCTCAATTAACCAATGGCAACAGAGTAGGTAATTATATCATTACCTCAAAGACCCTCAACATACCTGAGGGTGTGACATCTGTAAATGTGCAGATAAATGCCATTGACGATGATGAGGTTAATGAAGACAGAACCTTCAAGGTAGTCATTGTCAAGGCTGAGGGTGCTTCTATTGATAAGAGCAAGGATTCTACCTTGGTGACCATCAAGGATGACGATAGATTCCCTTATGAGAAGTTACAGGGTGACTGGATATTGAGCTGGAAAGATCTTGATTCCGGTGAGGATGTTTCTTATCCCGTCATAATTGAGGGTTATGCAGAGGATAAGGCCAACTACAATAAGGTGCTTATGCTTCAGGGACTCTTCTCCTCAATCTTCAAGGATGAGGAATCCGTATTGAATCTTAAGTACTTTTTCGATGAGGCAACCGAGGAATGTTATCTGGAACTTGACTATGCCCAGACCATGGGTCAGATCAATCCCAACCTTTATCCTCAGTATGCAGGTTGCATTGTCTATAACTTTGGTCTTGACGATGAGGGCTATCTGGTTGAGGAAGGATATGTGGAAGGTGTGGTTAGCGATGACCGTAAGACTGTGGTCTTCACGCCTGATGCCTCAATGCTTTACTGCTTCCCCTTCCAGGGTCAGTATCAGCTCATCGACGGCGGTTATGCACTTGTCCTAAGTAGAAATTAAGCAACCGCTCCATTAAAGCAGACGATTGCTCCATCGAATTAGGACGATTGCTTCAACAGTATCATAAGCCGGAAGTGTCCATATGTATATATGGCGCTGCCGGCTTTTGTAATTAAAATTTTATGGTTGCTAATCTGAAAATAATTTTGTGAAGCTAAAAAAAATAGTTACCTTTACAAAATCAATACTTGAAACGATGGTTTTGAAACTAATCATTTAACGAAACAACAAAACAACATTAAATACCGAACTAATGAAAAAACAGATTTCCTTCATTCTGTGCGGTCTCTCTTTCTCGATGGGAGCTATGGCTGCCTCGCTCACACCCGAGCAGGCACTCCAGCGCCTCAACACACCGGGAATGCAGAAGATCGGTAGCATGGACGGGGTGACCCGTGATTTGGTCTACACTGCTAAGACCCTTAGCGGCGATCCGGCGGTCTATGTGTTTGAAAATTCCGGCAAACGAGGCTATATGCTTCTCAGTGCCGACGATTCTGCTGCTCCTATACTCGGCTATTCCGATTCCGGCTCATTCGATCCCAAGGCTATGCCTGAGCAGATGAAATGGTGGATTGAGGAGTATGGAAGGCAGATAGAATATGCACGTACAAACAATATCCCGGCATATTCTGCTCAGACAAGGGCTGAGGATCGTGCTGTGGTGACTCCGTTGCTTAAGACAAAATGGAACCAGACCGAACCATATGATGCCATGACCCCGGTCATCGGTGGTGTTCAGTCCCCTACAGGCTGCGTGGCAACGGCTGTGGCTCAGGTAATGAAATATTGGCAGTATCCAGAAGTTGCTACCGGCACCGGCACTATAAACAATCCTGTCGACGGTGGCACTTTATCAATGGCTCTCGGTGAGGAACCTTTTGCTTGGGACAAGATGCTTAATTCCTATTCCGGAAAGTATACAGATGAGCAGGCGCATGCCGTGGCTTACCTTATGAAAGCTGTGGGTTATGCCAGCCAGATGAAATATGGACAGTATTCTTCAGGAGCTTTCAGCTACATAGCCGGATTAGCGCTGATGGATAATTTCGGTTATAATCCTGACATAGAATATTGCATCCGTAATTATTATGGTGCTGATGAGTGGGAGGAGATGATTTACAAAGAGGTAGCTAACGGGCGTCCTGTAATCTACGGTGGACAGTCTACCTCTGTTGGTCATGAGTTTGTATGCGACGGCTACAACGGCGACGGCTATTTCCATTTCAATTGGGGCTGGAGCGGTATGGGCGACGGCTATTTCCTCCTCAACTCGCTTAATCCTAATGCGCTTGGCACCGGTGGCGGCAGCGGCGGCGGCTATAACTATGCTCAAGATGTCTTGGTTGGTGTCCAGCCAAAGAAAGAGCAGGTAGTTGCACCGAATCTTGTGCAGTTCGGAGCTTTGGAGGCTTCTGTCTCCGGTTTGAATATGGAGCTTAGTGTGGTTGATGCCAGAGGAACAACCTGTTGGTTTAATACGGGCTTACATAACATGACGGTAAACCTTGGTCTGGCAGTGCAGTCACTTGAGACTGGTGAAATAAAATATGACTCTCTTGGCTCCTATAGTGTGCTGGCTCCGGAGTACTCAGTCGGCAATAGCCTACAGATGTACTATAATGGCATCCCGGGACAGATAAATTATAAGCTCCCTATCAGTTATGACGATGGGAAATATAGGCTTACAGTTGTGGTCAAGTCGACAGGCAGTGAGCAATGGACTCCGGTGCTTACCATGCCACAATACTACAATTATGTAGAGGTGACAAAGGCGGGCAACAAGCTGACTGTGGAAGCTCTTCCCGGGGCAGCGATAACCCTTGAAAGTGCTGAGGCAGTTTCGGCTCTCTACTATGGAATGGTTGCCAAGATGAAAATAAAAGCCACCAACAATTCTGATAAGGAATTGACTCAGGGCTTCTATCCCGAACTCTTCTCCAACGGTAAGGAGGAGATGCTTGGAGACGGAATTGTGCTCACCGTTCCTGCGCATACAACGGTTGAACAGGAATTTATCACTACCTTCCGTCTTTTGAACGGTGCCAGCGCTCCCACTTCACAGCGTCTGTATCAGCTTGCATGGTATGATCCTGTCAACGGAAAGATGTATGACGGAGTAGTTGAGGAAGTCACTATGAAGATTATAAGCGGCAGTCCGAGCGTGACGATCAATAGTTTTGTGATTGAAGGTCTCACTCCCAATAACAATAATCCTGAGTATTCCAATTTCTATACTATTGAGGGTGGTGAAGATGTGAAGTTCCTTCTCAGTATGACAAATAAACGCGGTTTCTTCGGCTACCCCATTTCCGTTGTGATTTTCAAGATGGATGGTTCCGGTCAGGATGTTATGAGAGCTGCGTTTGAACCTCTCCTGACGCTTGATGCGAAGGCTACTGGTGAGACGAGTGCCGTTATGGACCTTTCTTCGCTTCCTAAGAATATGATCTATGCTGCCGGCGTCGGCTATCAGTCCGGTAGAAATCTGATGCCGCTTGATGAAGACAGTATGATTTTCTTTGAGGTCACTGCAGGTGCCGGTGTGGATGTCATAGGGGTGGATGAGGCTCCTGTGAAATATTACAATCTGCAAGGTGTGGAGGTGGCTAACCCGGCTAAGGGGCAGCTCCTTATCAAGAAGCAGGGCACAAAGACTCAGAAAGTAATCTATTGATTACCGCTGTAGCTATGGTTTGAAAAAAGTAGCTAAACACATAAGAGAGCGCGATCCCGATTCGGGGGCCGCGCTCTCTCACATTAATAGTTGGTTTACAAATTAGGATTTCTAAATCTTTATATAAGTATGATTATTAGTACATCGGGGTGAAGGGAGCATGCTTCTTAAGAGCGTGGTTGGCTTCGCCTATGAGCATTGTCTCTTTGGTGGTGTCAATGCGCATCACGGGAGCGCCCTTCTTAAGGTTGCATTTCGTGAGGTCGATATAGTAGTAGCCCATATTGGTCACGATGTCCCAGTAGTAACGCTTGTTCTTGACATCTGAATATGAACGCCACTGTGTAGAGGAAACGTTGGGTTCTCCCTGGATGAGGTAGGTGTAGGGCACGCATGAATTGACGAGTACGCTGCGGCATATGCTCACTGCAAGCGAGGGATCATTCACTGCCTCCACATGATGAGCGAAATAGTTTGCACGTACACAACGGTCGGGGCTGCTGACTGTGCCGGGGAGCATATGCTGACCGCCAATCTTGTCCCAGTAAGCCACAATAGCTTCCATCTGAGGCCATGTGGGGTCGTTGGTCATAGCCAAGATGTCGCCGGGTTCGTATATCTTAATATTGCCATGGTCGAATTCGAGGATGGCAGTCTTTCCTGAAGCATCGGTGATTCCCCAGTGAAGAGCCGACACTGTGCCGCCGTCGAAAGTGGCTCCGCTGATAGAGAAGTCCTGTTTCTGAAGCACCTCCACACATTCATCGGTGGTGGCGTTCATATCAAGCAGCCAGCCTACAAACATTGCAAGCGACATAGGGGGACGATTGCTGACCTCCGGATTTGTATAAATAGTGCCTTTGCAGAAAAGACCGTTAATCACAAGTCCTTTTTCATTCATACCTTCGGTGATGCCACCGTCATAGCCCACTGCATAGACAGCGCCGTATTTGGAAGTCCAGGTGACAGCTCCGGGCAGGTCGGAACCCTTCTTCTCCATTCCGGCAGGATAGACATAAAGGTTGGTAGGTATCGGCGTTTTCCAATCGAGCGACCGTCCTACGACATATGTGTCGTCAAGACCCTTGTAGATTACTCGTGTACAAGCATCAGAAACAAATGGAGTGGCAGCTGCTACACCGAGTACGGCTCCTGCAGCAATGGTCTTAAGTAGATTCATAGTTATAAGGAATTGTGTTAATAAATTTTATACTTACTAAACACCAATTGCCTATGGATGGTTTATCCGGGCGTTTTATTTCGTGAGATGATACACCAGGAGAGGGAGTGTGTCGGGCTTGAAATAAGGGTTGGGAGTGGTGTGGGCAAAGGCACGAAATTCTTCCGATAACACTTTGTCAAGCTCGGCTGATATGGCTTCCTCGTCAGACGGCACATTCACTACTGACTGTCCTTGCGCACGTCCCTTCTGGCGGTCGCCGATATTGAGGGTGGGGATGCCGAATGAGGGCGCCTCGATAAGTCCGCTTGATGAGTTGCCTACCATTGCAGCGGCATTATGCATGGCGGAATAGAATCTGCGGCGCCCGAGCGATGCAACGGCTATGACCGAATCGGGATGCTTATCCGCCCATTCCTGAATGAGGCGGGCAACGGTTTTCCCTCCCGTGTCGGAATTGGGCATAGTGAACAGTACTTTCCACCCTTCGGCAACCTTACGGTCGAGAGCTGACAGGAGTGCTTTGGTCTGTCGTTCCTCCTCACCGGGTTGGGTTGTGACCGGGTGGAAGGTTGCCACTATATAGCGGTCGCCTAATTTACGTCCCAAGAAATCTTCCAACTCAGCGAGGGATATGAAATCTTCCTCAGCGATATTGTGTGCGCCTAATGACCCTACCCAATGGACATTTTCCGGTTTCGCACCCATTTGCCTCACTCTCTCGGCATACTGTTCGGTAGATGTGAAATGATATGTGGAAAGTTGGGTTATGGCGTGACGTATACAGTCGTCATAGGCACCCTCCGTAGTCTCACCTCCGTGAAGGTGAGCGATGGGGATGCGGAAAATTAGGGCTGCCGAGGCAGCGGCAAGCATCTCATATCTGTCGCCCAAGATTACGATAAGGTCAGGTTTAAGATGTGTGAAAGCATCTGCCATGCCAATCTCCGTAAGACCCATCGACTTGACTGTAGCAGCCGGAGTGTCGCCGGAGAGGAGGGAATCCACACGCCAGTCTACCTTCAGACCATCGGCGAGAATCTCATTTACGGTCATGCCATACTCCGGCGAAAGGTGCATATTTGTGGCGATTATCTGCAGCTCCACATCCGGGCGAACGGAAAGAGCTTTCATAAGAGGAGCCATAATGCCATAGTCGGCGCGGCTCCCCGTGATAAAACATATCTTTTTCATTAGAACTCAATCTTCATCAGAGATAAATCTTCAGTAGATTATCAGAGAGTGATTAAGGCATCTTTCGGAAAATCCTTGGTAGCTGCCGTGCCTACCACTTCATCCCAAAGCATGGGGGAGAGCCCTGTGGCAGGACGCTTGGTGGTGATATTGTCTTCGTTGAAAATTTCTCCGGCTTTGATGTCGCGGGCAGCCACAATGCTTTTACGGGCTATGGATTGGTTCTTACTCTCCGATTCGGTGACGTGTTTCTCTCCGCTACCGAGCGCTACGCTGACATTACGGATAGCCTTTATCATTTTTGCCAGTTCATTTGGTTCGAGTGATGCGGCGTGATCCGGACCGGGCAACGTGCGGCTGAGTGTGAAATGTTTCTCTATGACTACAGCTCCGAGAGCTGTGGCAGCCACGGGGATTTCAATTCCGGGTGTATGGTCGGAATAGCCGGTAGGTATACCGAACATCTCGCGCATACTTACCATGGCTTTGAGGTTTACGTCTGCCATAGGAGTGGGATACTCGGTGGTGCAGTGCAGGAGCGTCAATTTCTCGGAGGTATATCCTGCTTTGAAGAAAATATCGAGAGCATTAGCAATGTCGTCATTGGTAGACATCCCTGTTGAGATGATTGCAGGTATGCCGGTCGAGGCAACGGCACGTAGATAGGGGAGATTGGTGATTTCGCCGGATGGTATTTTCATAAAGTCCACACCGAGCGAGGCAAGAAATTTAATGCTTTCCTTGTCGAAAGGTGTGGAAAGAAAGCCGATTTCCAGCTCTTTGCAATAGAGGGCAATGGTCTTGAAATCGTCGAAAGAAAGCTCAAGGTTCCTGAGCATCTCTAATTGCGAGTCGGCATCGCAATTATTTTTCTGGTAGTCAGCCGTTTTCCCTTCTGAGGTCACAAGGCAGTCGGCTTTAAACGTCTGGAATTTGATGTAGTCGGCTCCGGCTTGTTTGGCTACTTCCACCATTTGGAGTGCATTATCAAGATTGCCGTTATGGTTGACTCCGGCTTCGGCAATAATAATAGGGGTGATCATAGTAAAACAGTTGGTAGTTAGTAGTGGGTAATTAGTAGATTTTATATCTGCGTAGTGGGGTGCCGTGATATATGCCCGGTTCGAGAAGATCGCGTGTCACAATGGCACCCATAGCTACTGTCACTCCGGAAGCAATGCGCACACAGTTCTTTATCTTTGCACCGAGACCTATGAAGCAGTCATCCCCGATAGTAACTGCGCCTCCTATCACCGCTCCGGGACCGATGAAGGTATTCGCTCCGACCACACAGTCATGCTCCACAATGGCACCTGAATTCACCACAACATTCTTGCCAAGGGTGGCTCTGTTGACGATGGCTCCGTTTAATATTGCGCAGCCTTCAGATATATGGGTGTTGGGGGTGACTATGGCGGTTGGTGCTATAATGGTGGCAAACCGCGCACCGGCAGCCTCATACTGTTCGATGAGTTTACGACGTTTCTCCATCACGGGAAGACCGGAATAGACGTATGCAATATGGAAAAGGTAGCCCTTGGCAGCGAGGGCAGCCGTCTCGGCATCGTCTCCGAGCCATTCAAGGGGCATCGAGTCCGCAGGAGCCAACGCGAGGTAACCGGCAAAGTCGGAGAGGGGTGCCGCTTCAAGCAGAGAGAGGGCGTGACCCCCTCCTCCGGCGAGAATAATCTTATTTTGAAGCTTGATATTTTCCATATGGCAAAGTTAACTAATAAATCGCATTTGCGCAAATTGGATTAATTTGCTAAATTTGCAGATTATAAGCTAACCGTTGGTGAGGCAACAATCACGGTTAATTAGGAGAAAAGATTATGAGATCCAGCATAGAGAAAAAAATTACCCGTCTGCTCGGGGCTATGGCAGCGATGGCTGCTATGATGGTTTCTACAGTAAGCGCCAATGCTTATGAGGCGCGGGTACACTGTGCCGAAGACACTATAAAGGTGAGTGAGCTTCTGAAGAAGACAGCTGAACATGGCGGCACGTTTGGCGAGCGTTGTGTATTTGTGGCAAAGGAACTGTCGGGCACTCCCTGGGCACCCGCTGCCGACAACGACGAGAAGGGCACGATTATGATCAATTTTCACGGTTTCGACCGCCTTGGCTTCGTCAACTCTGTATTGGCTCTTGCCCACGCCAGCATGCAGAAGCTTCCGCGAGTGAAAGAGTATGAGCGTTTCTACGAGCAGCTAAGTAGAAGGAAAGGTCAGGACGACGGGTTTGCCAGCCAACTGTATTACGGTGCCGAGTGGATAGTAGACAATGTATATCGAGGCAACCTTAAGGAAATGACGGAATACGTCACCGGAGGCGGCTTTAAGACCAAGACCTTCGACTATATGACTCGCCACAAAAGTGAATTTCCTGCGCTTGCCGATCAGGCGGTCTATGACCAGGTACGCATGAATGAGATGGGTTACCGCAGCCATCGCATACCTCACCTTAAAAAGCAGAGTGCGGGCAATAAACCTCTCCATGAGCTTATGCTTGACGGCGACATCATATTGATGCTCTCTCCGGAGCCTGACACCGACATCTATGATATAGGCATAATCGAGATGAAAGAGGGTGAGCCTTATCTTATCCACGTAAACCATGAACACGGCAGTGTGGGAGTCGATTCCTACCCGTTGAGCAGGCTTTTCAAGCTTGAAGGTCAGCATTTCTATGGCTACCGTTGGCTCCGTCCCACGGAATAGGAATAAAAGTGTCAAAAAAAGTTGTGGGTTGAGACTTATTTTCTTGGATATGTCATGACAAATTGCTAAATTTGCGAATGTAATACCCAGAACTGACCTCTTTATTCTTAAATGGCGAACAACACTACTCAAGATCACGTAAACGGCATGGACCGTCCTCGCATAATGATGATTTACACCGGTGGTACAATCGGAATGAAAGAAAATCCGTTAACCCACGCGCTTGAACCGGTGGATTTTGAGCATTTGCTTGACAATGTGCCTAAACTTAAGATGCTTGATTTTCATATTGACAGTTTTCAATTTGAACGTCCCATCGACTCTTCGGCTATGAATCCCAATCACTGGGTAGAGATAGCCAAGGTAATTGAGCAGAATTATGACAGTTACGACGGCTTCGTCGTGCTTCACGGCACCGACACTATGGCTTATACTGCCTCCGCTCTCAGCTTTATGCTGGAGAATCTCGACAAGCCTGTGATCATCACAGGAAGCCAGCTCCCTATCGGAGAAGTGCGCACTGACGGCGAGGAGAACCTTATCACCGCATTGCAGATTGCCGCCGCACGCGACCGCAACAATGAGCACACTATCAGGGAAGTGGCGATATTGTTTGAAAACTATCTCTGGCGTGGCAACCGGAGCACAAAGCGTAGCGCCGACAATTTCAACGCTTTCAAGAGCAACAACTATCCCGAACTTGCCAAGATTGGCTTGGGCATCACCTTCAACCGGGAGGCTCTCTGGAGAGGCAAATTCGCAAATGCTCCCTTGAAAGTGCATTACAATATGGATTGCAATGTGCTGGTGATGGATCTTTTCCCGGGCATCAGAGAAGAGATGGTGCGCCATATGCTCTCCACACCGGGCATCAAGGCTGTGGTGCTTAAGACTTTTGGTGCCGGCAACGGTCCAAGCGACCCTTGGTTTATAGATGCTATCCGTGAAACCGTGGAGAAGGGCATCGTGGTGGTAAACATCACCCAGTGTACCAACGGCAGTGTTCACCCTTACCGCTATATGACCGGCATGGAGCTTGCTCAGTGTGGCGTGGTGTCAGGACACGATCTCACTTCGGAGGCTGCCATCACCAAACTGATGTATCTTCTTGGTAGGGGAATGACTGCCGACGAAGTGAAAAACTACATGGAATACAGTCTCTGCGGCGAAATGTCGAGTTGAGCCGATATCCTTTCCTTATCTCTTAACATTATAGTTGCTTAATTATGACAACACTCACAGTGGCAGACTATGCCGACACCGGACAATGGCGACTCATTGTCAACATACATCCCACGGGGATGAAAGCAATGCTTGAAAATACGCTCCATAACGATGTGGAGCCTCAGCAACTTTTCTCTACCAAATGGGATGCTGACTCTGACAATCTGCTCCACCATATCGAGAACGCTGTGTATGACAATCCCCGCGTGCTCGATGATTTCTCTGCCCGTATAGTGCTTTTTGACCGACGTGTACTCTTTATACCTACTACTGTGGCTGAGGAGAATGATGGGGTCGAGGAGGAGATTTACACCTCCTTGTATCAGGCTGAAGCTGCTGATGTGATATGTGAGACTGACCGCGACATCACCGCTGTCTCCTCGCTTGCTCCCGGGTTGAAGGGATTTCTTAACCGCACATTCCCCGGTGCCCGTGTGTCTACCAATCTTATGATGCAGGTAAGCAGTCTGCGTAAGGAAAATAAGGAGGGTGGAAAGAAAATAGTGGTCACGGTGCGTGAGCAGGAGAAAGAGGCTGATTTTATTCTGCTCGACGGCAGCTCGCTTATATCCGCTTCCACACATAGCGTAAACGGCAAGGAAGATGTGATATACCACACGTATAACGTCATAGACAGTTATGGTTTTGATCCTCTTGAGGTGGATATTCCGGAAAATTATCGTTGTTGAACATAAGTAGGGGGCACAAAGTTGTTATAATAATAAGGAAAATTATTATAATATGAGAATAATAAGAGGAAAATACGGCCGTCGGCGTTTCGAAGTGCCCAAAAAT
>CAMWTL010000052.1 GCA_947177145.1 uncultured Porphyromonadaceae bacterium | reverse complement strand
AAAGTGACCGTAAATACCTCCAAGACCTATCAGGAGATGGAGGGCTTCGGCGCTTCTGACTGTTGGCTACCCAACCAGATTGGCCAATATTGGACCTCTAACCGCAACGAGATTGCCCAGCTCCTCTTCTCGCAGAACATCTCCGCTGCCGGTCAGCCCAACGGCATCGGTCTTTCGATGTGGCGTGTCAACCTCGGAGCCGGCTCTGCCGAACAAGGAGATGACAGTAACATTGCCGCCAACAACCGTGCCCAGAGCTATTGCTTTACCGGCACATACGACTGGACAAGCTGCGCAGGTCAGCGTTACTTCATGGAACAGGCTAAAAACCTCGGCTGTGAAAACTTCGTACTCTTCAGCAACTCTCCGCTTGTAGGCTACACACTCAACGGTATGGGTTACTCAGGCAACGGAGCACACGGCAACCTAAAAGAGGAGTGCTATTCATCTTATGCAGAGTATATGGCAGAGGTAGCCAAGCATTTCATGGATGCAGGCTACAACATCTCTCATATCTCTCCTGTCAATGAGCCACAGTATGATTGGGGCGTATCTGGCGACGGCGAAGCAAGTCAGGAAGGCTCAGGCTGGCAGAACGAAGAGGTTGCGAAACTCGCCCGTGAGCTCGATAAGTCGCTCACATCACGCGGTCTTTCCACCGGCATTATGATCAACGAGTCAGGCCACTGGGTATGTCTTTATGAGGGTAACTCAGCACGTGAGAACTGTATCAGTGCTTTCTTTGACCCCTCATCCAAGGCATATGTAGGCGACCTTGAACATATCGGCAACCTCATCTGCGCTCATAGCTATTGGACAGAGGGCACATGGAGCGGTATGCGTGATGTTCGTGCCAAAGCAAAAGCTGCTGCCGACGCGAAGAATCTTAAGCTTTACCAGACCGAATGGTCTATGCTCGGTGATGCTCCCGCTGACCTTGAAGGGGGCTACGACGGTGCTACCGAGTTTGATATTGCACAGTATATGAGCCGTGTGATCCACAACGACATCACAGTGGCAGGGTGTTCCTCATGGAGCTACTGGACAGCAATGTCTGTAGAACGCTGGAGCCAGAAGAACCGTTTCGAGCTTATCAAGACTACTCCCGTAGGTGGCAATTACAGTGATGACTTCCAGAACGGAGGTACAGTTGAAGCTAATCCCAATCTCTGGGTGCTCGGCAACTACAGTCTCTTCGTTCGTCCCGGCTACAAGCGTGTAGATCTGAACCTCAACGAGAGCATGAACTTCTTCGGCAGCGCATATATCGCTCCCGATAATTCCAAGCTCGTGATCGTTCTAACCAACTACGACAAAGAGAAGGGCGTATCGGTTGACATGGCTCGTCCCGAGGGTGCGAAGGCAGTATTCACCTACACCACCACTGCTAACAAAAATCTGAAGCAGGAGCGTTTCAATCTCAACGACCAGGTATTCATCGATCCCGCATCAGTGACCACCATCGTTTACCACCTCTAACTAATCACTGCTAACTGACAGAGGGGAGCGACTCATCACGAGCCGCTCCCCTCTAATTTAATATACGTAACTTGAGTATTGCTATTTTGGAAGCAAACGCTTGATCTCGTTCATCAGACGCTCCGGATTGACAGGCTTCGACACATAGCTACTGAAGCCGTTTTCCATTATGCGGGTTCTGTCTGACGAAAAAGCATAAGCTGTGACAGCTATAATCGGCACCTCTGCCGACAGCTGACGTATACGTTTTGTAGCCTCATAACCATCCATGAGCGGCATATTAATATCCATAAGAATAAGGTCGGGCTTATGCTCGGAATACATATCTACCGCCTCGCGCCCATTCCAGGCATGTATAAGGTTATAGTCATCTTCAAGCATCGACGAGATAAGGAAATAGTTGCTCTCGTTATCCTCTGCCACAAGCAGCGTAGGCTTCCCCGGCGTCAGGACATTGGCATCCGCAACATGACCCTCGGCAGCAAGTCCATTTTCATCACCCATATTATCGGTAGGTTTCTCCGGAATCGTAAACCAGAAACATGAGCCCCTCCCTATTCCGGCTGACTCGACACCTATCTTGCCGCCGAAACGCTCTACAATCTCCTTACAAATCGACAAGCCGAGGCCATTGCCCGGTGCTGTAGTCTCATCCTGCCGATAAAAACGCTCGAAAAGACGGTCACGCTTCTCAGGGGCGATACCAATGCCGGTATCCTTAACAAAGAAATAAATCGAATCGGGCCGCAGCTCATAACCGAAGGTAATGCTTCCGCGTGGAGTAAATTTACAAGCATTGTTAACAAGATTAAGCAGCACCTGACTAAGCCGTTCAGGATCGGTCATAATATGACATTCCGACGCTCCAAGCACATAGTTAAGCACCGTCTTAGGTTGAAGCCTGATCCTGACCGTACTCTCCACAGTGCGGATAATATCGTTGAGATCCACTTCTTTAAGGCGGAATTTCACATCGCCCTCCCTCATCTTGGATATGTCAAGCACATCGTCTATCAACTTCAGCAGCAGCGTGCTGTTAGTCTCTATAAGTTCGGTGTATTTACGTTTCTTCTCCGGGTCGTCAGTGGTGGAGAGAAGCCTTGAGAACCCTACGATGGCATTCACCGGGGTGCGAATCTCATGGCTCATATTAGCTATCATTTCTTCAAGACTTATTGCCATAACTAATTCTTTTTTAAAATGTTACACTATTTTGGATATGGTAAAGTAAACCAGAAGAGCGAGCCTTTACCCTCGCCGTCGCTTGAGGCGCCTATCTTTCCGCCCAGCCTCTCCACGATGCTCTTGCTTATGGAAAGTCCCAGACCCGTACCCTGCACAAAATTATTAAGCTTTGTGAAGCGGGTGAAAAGCTTTCCAAGATTTTCGGGAGCAATTCCCTGCCCGGTGTCGCGCACATAGAAGTATATCTCATTACCTCTCACCTCATAGCCGAAAGTGATGCTGCCCTTTTGAGTGAACTTTATGGCATTGGTGAGGAAATTGACCATAATTTGGTTCAGACGGTCGGAATCTGTGTATATCTCACATTCCGGCTCCCCAAGCACTAAATTGAGTGCTACCCCCTTATGCAGACGCAGACGCACGGTGCTGTCGGCAGTCAGCATCACCTTGTTGACATCAGTAGGCTCCTTATACACATCAAGTGTGTTAGACTCTATTTTGGCAGTGTCAAGCACATCACTGATCAGCTTCAGCAGCAACTCATTATTAAGATTTATAATATCCACAAAACGTGCCTGTTTCTTAGGGTCGGCAGTCTTTGTGAGCATAGTGGAGAATCCGACAATAGCATTGAGCGGAGTGCGAATCTCATGGCTCATATTGGCAAGGAAAGCCATCTTCAGCTTATCTGATTCCATAGCCTTCTCCCTCGCCTCGATAAGCATCACCTCCTTCTTCTTCTGATCGGTAATGTCTACGGCAAAGATGTCAATCTCGTCCACATCCGGGCCCTTCTCATTGATAATGGTGGCAAGAAATTCGTAATCCGTGTCAGTGACATCGAAATGATGGGAAAAACGCATGGTTCTCCTCTCTCGGATAAGCCTGTCAATAAATCGTGAGATCTCCCCTTTCTCAAACAGCTTCGAGGGATGGTCAAGATGCTCATTACGCTGGAGCACCTTGCCGAACATCTCGTTCCAGCCATGATAGTCCACCTCCACCACATTACCTTTGGCATCGCGGTGCAAAGTGGCACGTGAATAGCCGATAGGCATATTCCCCACGAGGCGGTCGCGTTCGGCAAGCATCTCGATACGCCTCTTCTGATACAGCAGCAACACAGCCGTCACCGCAATCAAAGCCATGAGCACTATGCCCGCCGCCACTATAGCTATATAATGCTCCTCCCAAAGAGTCTTGGGACGATTCAGGAATACCGTGCCGGCAGGACATACAGTGGGGGAAATCTTGCATCTTTCCAACTTCTCATAATTCACGATAGGAAAGGCATGCTGCACAGTGCGGAACGGAACCTTCGACATATCCTTGTCGGAGATCAGGTCGGCGAGACCGGCTTTCAGATCTTCATGAAACTCTTCAGGCGACGGGAAGAAACCGCCTGTAAGTCCGTAGCTGAAATAGGCGTAGCGAAGACCGAACACCGGACGCCTCACACTCTTGATGAGGTGCGCATCGCCCGCGATCAACTGCGGATAGCCATGGATGGTCATACGCTCGAAAAACCATGTGGAGAGCAGTATGCCGGTATTGAAATTACGATTGTTGAGATACTGCTGGAGCAGCTTGCCGTTCTCATCGCTTGCCACGAGCCATTCATAAGTGATGTCGGGATATTGCTCCTCCATGAAGTCCCGGATCTCATGGTTAAGATGACGATTGATGTAGAGTGCATCCGCAATAAAGACGAGATGGTTCATGCCGGGAAACATCTCCTTCATCATATTGATGGTCTGCTCATAAAGATTTGGGATGTGTACAATCGAAAAATTATACTTTCCCTGCAGCTCTTGCAACGGACGCAGCTCCTCACAGGCTTTATCTTCCTCTACATAAGTATAGTAGAACTCCTGCGACCCATATTCCTCCGACTGGCACACGAGAAGCATAGGCACATTACCCCATTCCTTCACTATGCGGTCACGCAGTGTAAATGTGAAATTGCCCACCAGCACCAAATAATCAGGCTTACGGTCGGAGAAACGCTCAAAAAGACCGTTTTCCATAGTCTGGAAATCCTGCTCGTTGTGGATCAGCGTATTGCTGAGATACACCACCTCGGGAGCCACGAAATCATCTCTCTTGGCAATGTCATAGAGTACAGGGTTTATAATCTCCTGTGCCCAGGGCGCACCGTCGTGATAACCGTTGATTATGAGCAAACGTTTTCCCTCTGCCCCCCTCGCATCCGGAAGACGCAAGGCAAGCGAAACAATCAGAGATATGAATGTGAGTATTATACGTAGTTTCATGTCAGATTCGGGTTGACCGCCGGGTCGGTTATTTTTATTCTTTATAAGGGTTAATGATACTACAGTCCACACAGTCGGTTGTCTTACTGTCAGCGAGGTCGAGATCACGGAAACAGGAATGATCCACACAATGTACCACCACATCATACGGACCGGCAAGTTTCACCTCATGCAGGTCGGCTGCGAGAGGCACGTCGCCATACTCCGCCGCCACTGCGTCGCGATCTACCCATGGGTCATAGACCACCACTTTCGACCCATAGCGACTCAGACTGGTTATAGTGTCATAGGTTTTGGTGTTGCGTATGTCGGGACAGTCTTTCTTGAAAGAAAAGCCAAGTATGAGTATACGTGTGTTGCTGATAGGCTTGTTGCGACGGTTGAGAGCTTCAACTACCTGGTCGGAAAGATAGAATCCCATCGACTCGTTGACGTTGCGTGCCTCGGCTATGAGACGCGGATGCATTCCGTGAAGCTCAGCCTTACGAATCAGATAATAAGGATCCACCCCTATGCAGTGTCCACCCACAAGCCCGGGATGGAATCGCAGGAAATTCCATTTCGTGGAGGCTGCCTCAATCACCTCTGCCGTATTGATGCCGAGAGCGTTAAACACTTTTGTCACTTCGTTGAAAAAGGCTATGTTGACATCTCTCTGCGTATTCTCTATCACCTTTGCCGCCTCAGCTACCTTTATGGCAGGAGCACGGTAGGTGCCGGCTTTTATCACCGAGGCATACACCTTGTCAATACGGTCGAGCGCCTCAGGGGATGAACCGGACACAATTTTACATATATTCTCCACGGTGTGTATACGGTCGCCCGGATTGATACGTTCCGGAGAATAGCCTACAGTGAAGTCTACATTGCATTTCAATCCCGACACCTCCTCTATCACAGGAATACAGAACTCTTCAGTGGTACCCGGATATACGGTGCTCTCAAACACCACTACGTCGCCGGGCTTTATCACCTCCCCTATTACACGCGACGCGCTTTCGAGAGGCTGGAGATCAGGCTCATGATTTGAATTGACCGGTGTAGGCACAGTCACCACATAAAATGTGCAGTCGCGCAGACTCTCCGGATTGTCAGAGCAGCTGAAGCCGTTGCTGAATGCTCTTTGGAGCGCGTCAGGGCTTACCTCAAGTGTGGAATCCTTAAGCTCTTTAAGTTCCTTGAGACGAGCCGACGAAATGTCAAACCCCCTCACCACATACTTAGAGCTGAGGAGCACAGCCAATGGAAGTCCCACGTAGCCCAGTCCTATCACCCCTATTTTCTCTTTCAGGTCGTTACTGCCCATTATTGAATATCGGTATATTTTTGGTTGTATAAATCACATTCCCTCTGCCAAAGCTACAGAAGAGGTCTTTTCGGGATTCCAACTATCCTTATAAGAGGAATAGAAGAAAATCTCTTTCACATGGCCTACCAGACGGGCTATACGGAGGAAATAACCCATATAGATGGTGTGGAAAATCAACAATGCTCCGAGTCGCCGCTCCTGTCCGGCACGTTCTGACACCGCCTGCATTGATATAAAAGATAGTATCGAGAAAGAGAGACGTATAAGCCAGCCTACAATAATAATGTCGAGAATCCTGTCGGCATTGCTCAGGAAGAGAGTGATTATATAGAACAACCAAATGAAATTAAACACACAGTCGAACACTATGCAGTCAAGGTTGGAGAGCATGTTGGAGAAGGAGAAATTACGGTTGCTCCAGAAGATGTCGCGGTGCTTGCGCACACGGAAGCGGATAAGCGACTTCGACCATCTGAGCCTCTGCACAAACAGCTTACTCCATTTCACCGGCACATTGGTGAGACATACAGCCTTGTTGGCGAATCGCACCTTATATCCTGCCTTACGTATCTTCTGCGTGATGTCGCCGTCAAGGCCGGGACCTATATCCCAGCCCCCGAGCTGCCGTATGGTCTCCGTCTCGAAAGCTCCGAACGCACCGGAGATAATATGGAATATACCCAACATATCGGTAGCCATACGTCCTACCATAATTGTACGCAGATATTCCAAAGCCTGCATCGAGCTGCACATGGAGTCGTCGGCATTGCGCACCTTTATGCACCCTCCCACTCCGCGTACGTCGCGGTCAAGATAGAACGGGAGAAGTATTTCCTCGATTGCATTGCGGTCGAGTGAGGAGTCGGCATCTATATGCACCAGATATTTCCCCTTAGCGTGTTCAAGTCCGTAGTTGGCAGCTGAAGCCTTTCCCCCACGGTCGGTCATACGGAAATAATGCTTTATAAGCCCGGCACGTTGAAGATCGGCACATATAAAGGGTGTGGCGTCGTCAGAGCCGTCGTCCACTATGATAATCTCGAAGTTGTTATAGGTCTGCTCATTAAGCGACTCCAGAAGATGATAGAGGTTTTTGCCCTCGTTCTTACCGGGAGCCATAATCGTGACAAGGGGACGCTCCATAAAGAGGGCACGCCGTGCCAAAGCCTCAGCTTTACGGCGGCTCTTCCATGTAGCTCCGTATTTAGCCACGGCAATTATGTCGGTGAGATAATAGCGCGGAAACTCCACAAAGAGCAGAAACCAATAGGTGGTGACAAGATAGTCCCACGAAAGGTTAGCTGTGAAGCAGGCTATTATGCCGTCTATTATTCCGAATACGTAATCCATTAATTTCTATCCTCCTCAATACGTCTTATGAATTGTTCCACATCCTCACCGGGATGATATGTATAGGTGTCTACCATCTCAAACTGGAATCCGGCATGGAGATCCTGATAGTCGCGCAGCTGCTCCTTAATCTCAAATTCCATATCGGCAAGAGCCTTAGCCACCTGTCCTGAAGGCACACGGCAAAGGAAATAGTAGTTGTTGCCCCACATTGCCTGCTTATAGTTAAAGAAGCGTTGGAGGGTCTGCACCACGGGGGGAGTCGCGTCATGCCCGGCAAGCTCGTCAAGGGCAGGGTCGAATATGTAGAAACGGCCTACTATCACCATGGCATCGCCGAGAATGTCGGGAGTGGTAAACTGGCGCAGATACGAAATGAAGTCGGTCATGGATGAATAGCCGTAGAATCCGGTGTGATTGAGGGTGCGCTCCACCTCATTACTTGCAAAGGCACGAATACCCTCCGGTGTGAACTCATACTCCTCCACGTTCACGGGTTGAAGCTCGTCGGGTCGCCAGGCACGTCGGTTGGTCGGGCATAACACACGCATATTCGGGTACATAAAGGTATGGTCACACTGTCCGCAGGTGTAGATAGATGAGGGGCGGTCGTAGTCGACACCTATATGGCGCAGTAGCTTCTTACATTTAGGGCACACCAATTCACCGTCCTGTTGATATGTATGCTCCGGCGACACGTTGGCACAGCGGAAATGATGGATCACAGGCTCTTCCCTGATATCGGAGCTTCCGCACTCCGGACATGTCTCGAAAAATAACAGACTGCTCCCCTTGCACATCGGGCACACGTGTATGCGGTCGATAAATCGGGTGCGGCGTATGTAGCCGAGTCGAAGAAGTTGCTTATGGAAGAAATCACGCTCCTCCGCCTGCATATCCTGCTGCCCGGCAAACCAGAGTGTATAATAATAGAGAGCCATATACCCCTCGCTCAGTCCGGGCGTAGGTTCGGAGGAGAAGGTATAGCGTCCACGTGAAATCGCATAGCGGCAAAGTCGTACCACTTCCTCGGCGTGGGTCACCACCGGTTCGGTGCCGAGCAGGAAGTTATGGCGACGCATATTGGAATAAATGTCCTCAATAGTGCGTGCCATAGAATCGTCGGTGGGAGTGGTAGCATAGCCGTCAACAATCACCTCCGCTTTTCCGAGCCAACCCATAAGTCGGCGCGTCACAAAGCAGGGTTTGAAACGGCATTTCTCCGACAGGAGGGGCGACGCAAGACGGATGGCAAGCATATTGCGGTCCATCACATTATCAATAACATTTATGAAAATCGCGTCGAAGTCTTCAAATTGAAGCTCCGGGGTATCATCAACGTTCACCGGCTCGTTGATCACAAGGATACGGTGCTGGCTACGGTTGGTGACTATATTATATGGTGCTTCTGTAAGTTGTCTCATCTTTGTGTCAATGATTTTTGCATTGTTACGGTGTCGGGCTTCTCGGAGAGGTGTCCGTCCTGAAGGATGTTGCGCAGCGTGTCGCTGATGGGGACAAGGTGCCCGTCCTTCTCCTCTGTCATCACCCCTTTACCGGTGGTAAACCACAGATAATCGGGCTTACCGTGTATCGTGTCCTCATCGCGGTTAAACCAGTTGTAGTTTTTGATTCTCACCGACACCGGCATACCGGACGCGAGTGCCCAAAGAGGGATTGTTTGCCCCTTGTCGAGTTCGAAGATGGCTATCACAGCGGTGTTCTTCTTGGAGAAATAGCTGCGCAGATTCTCCGGGATCATCTCGGTGCGTGTGCCGAGCACACTCACAGCAGCCTTGAAACTGACATCGTTGTTGACCACAATCTCGGCAGTGGAGTTATTCGTAACCTTATTCATCTTTGCGACCGGCACATAAGCCACCACCTTCAGATTGTTTGCCTCGAGATTAAGGTGCTGCTTTGTAAGGATCTCCTCCTCTTTGAAGAAAATCATATGGATAGGAGCCTTAACATCGGTTATGAGCGACGAATCGCTTGCCAAGCGGTAGGAAATGGCACGTCGCATATGTGCGGAGCGTGCATCGTCGTATATCTGTGGGATGAGGGTGCTGTCGTTTGCTGCACGCCTACGCGCAAACACCACCTTGGTTTCGTCACGGGTCTGCTTCAACGCACCCAGCTCGGCTATAAGGGCTTTCAGACGTGCCTCAGCTTCGTTAAGCTGACGCTCGAGGTCAAGCTTATGGGAATTGCTGCTCAGTCCGAGGGCTATATTATGGTCTTCCGTCCGTATCTGCTTTCTAAGCTCCTCTATCCGCACTTTCAGCACCTCTATCTCCTGACGGGCTGTCTCATACTGTAACTTATAGTTGCGGCTTACAGCCACCATCGGGGGTTCCTCGTCGGGATTTGCATTCTCTACGAGGAGATTGAGCATATAGTATGAGTAGAGTGTGTCTCCCGGTGTCACAAGGTCGCCTGTCTTCACATACACGCTGTCAAGATAGATGTCGAAAGGTGTACGCACCTTGTTGGTGTCTACATGAACGTAGCCGTCAAGTTCGGTATAGTAGACGTGGTGACCTATGTAGAGAGCGAGAGAGCCGAGGATAGCGATAAGAATGACTACCGAAATGATCTGCTGGCGGTTGACCTTGCGACGGCGGCGCTTCAGGATCTCTTCGATATTCTCTTTCTCATCGAGCGAACGGTAGGTAAAATTCTTCATTTTTGTCAGAAATGATTTCCGGGTGTCAGATTAAGATCGCTCTCGCTTAGGGGACTAAAACTACAGAAGCGCAGTATAGTCTCATCGGGGAGAAGCGACTGGAGGTTTGCCACGAGACAGTCGCGGCGGTATTGGTAATCTATAAGCCTTTCGAGACAGGCTATATACATTGCATATTCACGGGCGCGGGCAAGGCGGTTATGCTCGCCGTGACCCTTACGGTAGGCATCGGTGCGCTGACGCAGATACGCCTTCAGCTCCGACATCCTGCGTAGCTCACTTTTCGAGGCGCGGTCGAGCCGTCCCACCTCAGCCACCACCACAGCGGTCTTGTCAGCCACACGGCGACTCAGGCGTTCCTGCTCGGCTTCGAGCACTCCCCTCTCGGAAAGAATGGTGCGCTTCTTGCGTTTCCACTCGTTGTCGATAGGAAGTGTGAAACTAACACCAGCATCCACGTTATAGGAATCGGGAAGGTTCCTACGGAAATAATGTGCATAGCGCACAAACGGAGCGACGCTGAGGTTGTTCCACCATTTCACGTTGCGCTCCCTCTGTTCGAGCAGTTCCATACGGAGCTGCAAGATTTTCATATCGCCCTGGGCAGTTGCCACATGCTTCACAAGGGCAGCCGAGTCGATATATACGGTTGTGGCTTGAATACCCGACAGTGATATGGCAGCCGGATACGGATGCTCAATCTCAGAAAGTTTCCTTTCAGCTTCGAGCTTATCATTGAGCACCTTCACCAGTTCATCACTGCTGATATTTTCGTTGCCGAGCAAATAGCGTTGGGCATCGTCGAGGAGTTGGAGAAGAGCCACACGGTAGATGAGCACACCCGCCATGAGGCTGTCATAATGCTGGTCAATCTGATTCTGGATCATAAACTCATTGATGTCGATCTTCTCCTTCTCGTAGCCGGCGCGGGCAATACGCTCCTCAAGGTCAGCCACCTTACGGCGACCCTCCCTCTGGAAGAGTGAGCTTTGAAGGAAATACCAACGGAGTTCAGCCTGAAACTTCGCACGATAGAGAGTGCCGGATGTACCACCTGTTTCACCTGCCACGTCATCCACGCCACCGTTACCAGCAAGACGGTAATAAGCCTGCCCGGTGAGTTGCAGACCGGTCTTGCCGTTACCCTCGTGAATCTTGGCAGCGGTATTCTCGCGCAATGCCGAATCGAGCTGAGGAGAAATGATAAGCGTCTCCCGGGAATCAAAACCCGTGATGGCACCCCCGGTGACAATCCCCGACTGCGAACCACGATTACCGAAAATCAGCGAATCCATCGAAGCGAAAGCCCTATCGAACTTGCCGATAATCTCCCGCCCCTCCCGGCTATTAGCAGCAAAAGCCGAGGTAAAAAAAGACAACAAAGCCACTACAGCAAGAAGGCTGCAAAAGAGAGAGGGATGTAATAGGGTTTTATCTCGTTTCATTTTATCGTCAATTACAACTTAAAATCCTTTCAATGACTTTGTTTCTTAAATTCGTAAGTCAGTGCTTCTCTCCGCAACCAAAGGCATACGGAGAAAAGCACTTCATTATTTAGATGTTCTAACTGTATTCAAGCATTAATCTTTTATATCCATGACCGGACGAATAGCATTTAACCGGTAAAGATTTAATCAGCGATCTCTTTTACTAAGCGAACTGAACAACCAAACATTCTTGTTTTGGAAGAAGATAGCCAAAAATATTTTTCTTTGCCCGCGTCAAAAATAAAAATTGTACTTGTCCAAGCCTGTCCGGCAGTTGCCGTCCAATAATAGCCATCGGTTTTCGTCGTACTTTCCTGTGCTCTATGACCGGCAGCAGGAAGGAATACGATGTTACCGGTAGACTCTAAAGCTTTAAATTGGGAGGTAGTTAGTTTAATTGTATTACACTCAAATTTATTATTATTACTATCACCAGCCTTAAATTCAAGTTTAGATATTGTAGTCTTGGGTGCAAGATCTCCAAGAATAGATTTCACTCCATCAAAGTCTTTGGCATTGAAAATTAGACATCCATAGAGATCGGTTTTACCATCTGCCATTTTTATATCAGTAATAGTAGCACCATACATAAAATAATTTTTGGCAATTTCTCTCCAATCTCCTTCATTCAAGGTGAAATAATTCCCACTTACTGATGCCTGTCGTTCATAAGCAGTACCCCAATCGAAGACAGTCTCACTAATTCCATTTACTAAATTACTACCGGTATATCCTTCATTAACTTTCGTCTCTTGGGTAGGATAATAGTAACCTTCTGCAGTAGGATTTATACTCTGACCCGCATAAAGTGTTTTTTGATGCCAATACTCTGGAGCATTGGTTGTTTTACTTACGCCATCATATATTAAACCGGTACATCCAAAACCAAATAAATCTATATCAGTATTTTTTTTGTAGCCTTTAGGTAGAGACCATGTACCATTTGCTAAGGCCCAACCGGTTTTATGCAGATAGGAATACTGCTCCTCTAACAGATACCATTCCTTATTCTCGATATTATAAGCCAGATTAGCCTTGGTAAATCTGAATTTCCTATTATTTATTTCAAATATAGGACCGACAGTGTCATCCGCTGATTTCTCTTCTTCCATAGTTAAGACAATACCGGAATAAGTACCGTCTCCATTATTCTTACGGACAAACTCAGAAGCCGTCCAAGTCCTTTCCGCTAAGGGACAGGAATATGTCTTACCTCCTACTTCTACAGAGAAGTTAGGAGTGATAGTACCCGGGAAAACAGCCACATAAAATTCAGATGAAGTTATGTTCTCCGGACGAGTTATGGTTATGGAACCTGAAGTGTTGAAAGTACCTTCGCCATCTGTTAAAGCAACGGATGCAGAAGTATTTATACCGGTGCCGGATATAGTTATGGTCTCTCCGCCATAAGTAACACCTGCCGGAAATTTTAACTCGAATTTTCCGAAAGCAACCTTACGACTGAGCGACAGACTTTCAACATTCACCACACTACCATTGATACTGACCTCTTGCGAAGCAGTAAAGAAATCATTCTCAGAGAGCCAATCCAATGTGCCAGTCTGAGTAGAATAATCAATTTCAACAGGGTTTGAAAGATCATTTAAATCCTGTTCCGACTTCGGGCCAACATACAGGAAGTTGAGCTTGGTATTTCCGGAAGCAGTCGTTGAGATATCTCCTGAGAAGGTAGCACTCTCTTCGCCCACGCCTGACTTAAGTTCCAAAATACCCAATTTATTCCCACTCTGATCAGTCACAAGTACAAGATCATTAGCTTCCCAAGTGCATTGTAGGCTACCGTTCTCCTCCTTAAGAAGGCTACGTGTGGAATTACCACCACGACTTATGTTGACCGTCATCGTCACATTCCGTCCTTGCCCCTCAATGAGTGTAGCATCTTCCGAGCAGGAAACCAGCGAAAGAGCCAGTCCTGCTGTAAGGAGGCAAGAATAAAAGTGTCTCCGTTCCATGTTAGTATAATTTTAAAGTTTTATTTATGGTGATTCGGAGGGGTTTCACCCCCTCCGAACCTAAATATTCCATTACAATTACTTAACTTTGTAATTTATTATTGTATCAATCAAATACTATAATATGGTAACCACGGAGTTACTGAGGCTGATTTAGCATTGGGATCTACAAGCGGTAAGACACATCCACCAAATGTTCTTGGTGCTACTTGGATATCCATTCTCACTTCGTTTGCAGAATCAAATACTACCCTAAGGTATTTTGCGCCATAGCCATTTGTTCCTTCATAAGTATTCTTTCCCGACTCATTAGTCCAATACATACCTAACTGACCCACCAAGAGTTTCTGAGCTGGTCTAAACTGAGGTGCTATAAAACCATAAGCATAGAGTTTGATACCTCTAACATCCGTAAAAATAGGATCATCTACACTAACAGAATTCTTTGTTGTCTCAACAGACTTGACTTCAACATAGTTTGTATCATCAGATCCAGTCTTCCATTGCATTGCATACTTTTTACCGCTAACAGTCTTAACTTCAGCATAAGATTTACTAATTTTTCCTGTACTGGGAATCAATACACTGATTTCATCAACTGTTGGTAATCTAAATCCGTCAGGACAAGGATTACCGGAACGATCTTCCCACTCACATTCTTCGTTAGAATATATGTAATCCCAGTTTCCAACAAAACCTCCTGTTACCATAGCAAACATTGTTGACCAATTTATAGCTTTCTGCCGTGTAAAAGAGTCATTACCACCCATATAACCTGAGATATAAGTGACCATTAAACGGCTATTGCCAATATATCCAATATTTAAATGGTTATGAGGATTTCCTGGTAGATGTTGTGCAGAAGTAGGATAAGATCCTTTTACATCCTCATTCTGAAAGTAGGTGTTGACACAAGCAGATGGGAATCCCAACCATCTTCCCCATTGAAAATAGAAAGCTCCTCCATTATCTGTTGAACTCAACAGATTATCAACTATCGCATTCTGCTTATAAGTATAATATGTAGCCCAGCCGCCTTGATTGTAGATATTTATGTTGGTCGTCCAACCATCTGCATCAGCTACCTTTTTCACACTACCACTTAAGTCGATCTTTGTATCTTCAGAACTACCCCAATTATCTGTAAGAGCAGCATTTTCTGAAAACTTCTTTTTAGTCCATGTGTTTACTTCAACAGGGTCACCATTTGTATTCTTACGAACATATTCACCATATAACCATTTATGGCTGCCAAGAGATGCGGTATATTTATATCCATCTTTAATTACGGTGAATATGGGGGTTACTTCGTAAGCTCCACCAATCGGCAATACAGTAACATAGAAAGAATTGCCATCCTCTGTCTTCGTAATAGTTATACTAGTTGACCCAGTGTAGGTTGCAGCGGATGGAATGTTACCACCATTTTTGAAGTTAACTTTACCCTGCGACTGAAGAGACGTAGAAGTTGCACTTGTTATAGTGATTACGTCATCTGCCTTCAAATCAAGACCTCCAACGTTTGTAAAGTTAAGTGTAAAGTAACCGTGGGCTACCCTGCGATTCATACTCACATCTGCAGTTGCTGTACCATTAACTGTGGTTACATCTGTTTCTGCACAAAGTATGTCCTTTCCTGTCAAGGAAACCAAAGAACCATCCTGCTTTGACAAGTCCATGTCAATATAAGTAGCTGACGATGCTACATCAGTAGCTTTAGCACTGCTTCCTACATATATCAGGTTGATATTTCCTTCGGATCCGAGTTCTACCTCTCCCTTGAAAACACCTCTTGACTTATTATTTTCATCAACAGACTCAAGCGTCACGACACCTATCTTCTTACCTTTGCTATCGGCTACGACGAGTTGGTCACCTTCGCTCCAATAACAATTTAGACCTCCTTCGCCGTTATCTTCGAATGTTGTGCGTGTTTCTGATTCTCCACGATTTGCGTTGATAGTCAGAAGAACCTTATTATTACCACTAACGTTATCAGGTTCATTCTCATTCTGGCAAGAAGTTAATGCCAGTGTCGAGAAGCCCAACAAAGCAGCAGCTGTATATATATATATCTTCATGTATTTGGCTATTTAAAAGATTTTGTCAAATATATAATCAGTAATCACTACCGACAGCTCCTGGAGCGATTACAACAGCCTCAGAACCATTCTTCTTCCAGACAGCATAGACATAAAAGTTCGGATGATTAGGACTACTAACAGTCACAGAAGTTGTATCAACTTTACCATTCTCATCCTGAGACCAGCCTAAGAATGTATAACCGGGTCGTTCAGGTAGTTTAGCTCCGTTTGCTCCTACATAAGTGGAATAGTCCTGGGTAATATCAAATACCGCTTCACCATTTGAAAATTCCTTATAAATCACTATCTCCTCCGGATTTGCACCATCAAAGTTTGCAACAAGATGGAGTGTGGCAAGACGTTTCCAAGTAGCCGTTATTGTAACTTGTCCCTCATCATCTTTGGTGAGATTTGAAATTTGAGGAGACCAACCAGCAAACTCATATCCCTCACGTTTCGGATCAGCCGGATATTCACCTGTGATATCATAATTGTCCGTACCAGTGTAAGTTTCTTCCTTGATAGGATTCTCGGTATATCCGTCTTTCCAAGTTACAGTCCATTTGTAAGTGGACTTTTCCC
>CAMWTL010000051.1 GCA_947177145.1 uncultured Porphyromonadaceae bacterium | reverse complement strand
GTTTAACGTTAAACTTTTTGACTTGACAAGAAACTAATTCCTACCTAATTTTGCACCAGTTTTACGAACAACTAACAAGCAAACGATATGAAAAAAACTATCATTTCCACATTGCTGTTGCTTGCATTGTCAATCACAGCCTCAGCCAAAGAGCGGAATGTTTCCATGGAATTTCATCGTAAAAATAACCCACCTTCAACTGGTAGCGTAGACCGTGCGCCTATGCGTATTCCTATTGATGTGACTTGCGATACAGACACACGTACTATAGAAATAGTAGGCGATGAGGCAATTGAAGCGGAGGCATATTTATATACTTCCACAGGAGACATAGCAGACTATTCCGCTTCTGTGAATACCGTCTTTTCTGTAGCTAATCCCGACATATATGTAATCCTGATTCAGGGCGACAGCTGGTATGCAACAGGTGAAGTAGAGATGTAAATACAAACCACTGACCTCTTAGCTCAGTAACTAATTTAATTATGAAACCTGCAGGTAATGTTATCAGCTGGAGGTTAGTGATTCAGACCTTTGTAGCAAAGTCTTTAAACTACAACGTTGACCATTATAACATAATAATTTCAATTTTATGAAAAAAATCATTCCAATCTTTCTGACATTTCTTCTACTAATTATGTCAGCTTGTAGCAATGAAGAGCCGATAGTTCTTCCTACAGAAAGTGTGCAAAACACTGAGTATCTCGATTTGGAAAATATTGACCTTTTCCTTACTCGAGTTGACAGTCTAAATGATGCCTATCCTACAAACCCCACAAGAGGTTTCTGGAGTAGTTTTGGCAAATCGTTAGCCGACCAGGGAGGTCGTGCAGCAGGTCGTGTCGTTGGAAGATGGCTAGGGGCAGCCATAGGAACTGCAGCAGCCAACCCCGCATTAGCATGTATGGGATATATAGGAGGCCAGCACGTAGGTGGGATAATTGGATACGCAGCTGCTTCAGCAGTGGCAGAGATATTACTGTCTAGTGCAGGTTATCCGGGAGTTTCTCCTAATACTTTGCAACTCAAGGTAGATTACAATATTAAGCCTTCAAAGTATACCATATACAATGCTGCAAGCAACAATGCGTCTGATTTGAGATGTGATTCTATTGGGTATTACCATAATTATGTCATGGTTAAAATAAATCAAAACAAAGGTAAATACATCACTCGTGGCGAGGTAAATATAGATATACTTTATAATGATATCATTCGTTACTTCAAAGAGGTTGGTGTTTATTCTGAACCACTAGCAAACAATAACTTGGTTAAAAATGAAATGAAAAAAATGGCCAAACAATTTGCTCAGTTAACTCTCGTTAATACACAACAATCAGGTACTGCTGAACATTTAGTAAATTCACAATGTGATTATTTAAGAAGCAAATGTAAAGTCACTGCAGACGAGTTGAAATTATATAAGGATTTTACATTACGTATCGCCAATAAATCCAGCGTACTATCAGAAAGTGAACTTCATCGCTATGCAAATGACTTAAACTTAATTATAGACGATCCACGCTTATCTAATGAGGTTAAACGAGATTTAGCTGTAAGTGCTATGACCACTATCAACAGTTCTCTATGCTGGCAACAATAAGAAAGATACTCGCCTATTTGGATTGGCTCTCACTGATCGCTTTTATCGTAGTTTTTGGGATTTGTCTTATCCCAAAAACTATGGTAGGTGCCATAATTACGTTTATAGTGGCTCTAGCGGTCTTGTTGATTATGTTTGAGGAAAGCTCAAAGACCTACTCTCCTAAAAGACGTGTCAGCTATGGCAAACCCTTAGGCAATCCCTTAATTGACATAGGTCTGGGAGTCTTTGCCTTTCAAGGTATCATGGAAGAGACCACTTACCGAACATTATTTCTCGCAGGATTGATAATGGTAGGTATTGATTTGCTCTTATGGGGTGTGAATTTTATTCAACAGCAGCTCCATAACAGATGACAGGTCATATGGGTTGGCTTTTTGAAATCAGCATAGTGAGTTACGGACTGTTAACAATATTGCTTAAATTAATTAATGCTCTTCGAGACAAGGATTATTCCTATGCGAGGGTACTCTTGACAGTCTTGTCTCTAAGTATAATTTTAGCTATACTGTTGTTATACAATTATCCCACAAAGTGAATGTAGGTGTGTCATAATCAGATTATGACACACCTACATCTTGTTAAGAATCAACTTGAACTTGGTAATTGATATGGATAACTCAAAAGAAAAGAAAGACAATATGGAGCTTCGCTCGGAGAAGGTAAGGAAACTGCTCGGTGAGATACCCCCGACACTTGTGGACTGGGGCATAGCTATATTGTTATTGATAGTCATTGTGCTTTTGATTGTGGTGTGCTTTGTGCCTTATCCACATTCAAAAGGGGAAAGCATACTCCAGCATCTTATTTTTATGTAATAACATATTATGACCTTCGGAATGGCTTTGGGAGTTTGAAGTGTGGAAGATTATTTGTAATTTTGGGAGCTGAATCCGATGGAGGTATCGGGTTTAGTCGGTTATCATTACTTTATGAATCTAATCCCATATGAATGAACTACAAATATCTTTGACCCAAAGAATATACCAATTGCTTCGGCTGAAATTGTGGCAGCGGGATTTATGCCGGGTGACGGCGGTAATCCTGCTGCTGTGTGTCGGATTTAAGATGGAGACGGCAGCGGCTACCGATGCGCTCAGTCTTCTCAAAAGGGCTACGGCTACGCTTTACACCAATCCGAAGGAGGCAGCTTCGCTTGCCAGCCGGGCGTTGCAACTTTGTGATATGTCGCATCCCGATTCGGTATGTCGGGAGGCAACGATAGTGTATGGCGATGCGGAGCAGTTGTTGGGCAATTTCGATCTCAGTATAAGAATACTCTATGATGCGGAGCATATGACGGATTCAACCGACCGTCATACCTTGGCACGTATCCAGCTTCTTCAGGGGAGGGTGTTCAGCAAATTGGGCGACTATGCCCGGAGCAATGAGTTGAACGACCGCGCCACAGCCACCTTCAAGAGTCTCGGCGACTCTACATATGTGGCGAAATGCTACACGCAGCGTGGAGTGACTCTCCTTAACTGTGAAGAGCCCAAACTCGCGGAGCTGTTTTTCCGGAAATCTCTCGACATTAACCGTAAGATTAAGAATTTCGAAGCCATAGCCCACAACCTTAATAATATGTGCCTCTATCCGGGCGATAGCGATGAGAAGCTTAAGATGATTGACGAGGCTATCTCAATCAATAAGACTCTCGAATCGAAATGGGCTTTGGGTGAGAACTACAACAACAAGGGTAAGCAGCTTTGCTATGCCAAGAGATATAAGGAAGCTCTTGCCGCCCTCGCCACTGCCTATGATTATATTGATGAGATAGGAGCGCGGGAACTCCTTTGCGACAATTATGAATATCTTGCCATAGCCAACGCAGGGTTGGGGAACTACAAGGCTGCCTACGAGGATATGGAGAAGATGGCTCATCTCTCGGCAGAACTCCAGCGACACAACAGCCAAAGGAACGCTGACCTCGACCTTACGAGGAAACGGTTCATCGACCAGCAGCTTGCAGCTGAGAAGCAGGAGAAGGATTACCAGATAAAACTTCTCCACCGTAATCTATGGATACTGTTTGCCGGAGTGGTGGTGATCGTGATATGCGGTTTCTTCTACTACAAATCCTCGCAGCATAAGAAAAATATCCAACTTCTCCAAGCCACCAATGAACTCAGCGAGGCGGAGAAGGAGGTTGACCGCCTGAAGATGCGCCAGCAGCAGCTCGAACTGGAGAATGCCCAGATAATGCTCTCGGCAAGTCGGCAGGAGCTTACCGGGTTTGCCGCCTTCCTGAAAAGCCGCAATGAGATGATGGAAAAAATTAAGGGTATGCTAAAGGAGGGTTATAAGTTGCCGGCAGATGCGATGGTGCCCCATATGAAGAAGATTGCCGCTCTTATCTCCACCTATGCGAGCCACGACAATTCGAGCCAGACGATGCTGATGAAGGTGGAGGAGCGCAACAAAGGTTTCATAGAAAGTCTGCTCTCAAAGCATCCCAATCTCACGAAGGGGGAGCGCAACCTTGCCCTGTTGATAAGGGGTGGATTGTCGTCGAAAGAGATTTCCCTACTCCTCGGACTGGAGGCAAAGACCGTAAATATGAACCGCTACAGACTGCGAAAAGCCCTTGATTTGCCGCAGGAGGCAGATTTGGAGGAGTATTTGGGCAAAATATAGCGAAATAGGGGTTTGTAGATATGCTTTGAAAAGTAAGTAATTGGTAATCAAGGATGATTTAATTTAACTGTAGATATAAAGATAGCGAAAAAAGTGGCTTTGTAGATATTTGGTAGAGGTCAAAAAGTTGCCGGGGAGGGCGGTAGTGCCTAATTTAGCGGCAGAAAAATTTTTAACCATCTAACCTTTATCTATCATGATTACCAAAATCAAGTTGAAGGAAAGGGTCGCCTTAATGATAATGACCCTGATGCTTTGCCTGGCAATCCCGTCGGATGCGTGGGCGCAAATAATGACAGTGACCGGAACTGTCACCGAAGCCAACGGTGATGCAGTAATAGGTGCCACAGTTATGGAGAAGGGTACCACCAATGGTACCGTAACTGACATAGAGGGTAACTTCTCTTTGAAGGTCGCTCCCAAGGGTTCGCTCATCATTTCCTATGTAGGTTATGATTCCCAGACTGTGAAATTAGACGGTCGCACTCACTATGACATCGTAATTAAGGAGAACGACCAGATTCTTGACGAGGTGGTTGTGGTAGGTTATGGCACGATGAAGAAGAGCGATATGACCGGCGCCATCTCCAGCGTCAACGGTTCCGACCTTGCCAAGCGTACGACCACCAACCCTGCCGAGGCTCTTCAGGGCAAGATTGCGGGTGTGAACATCACCAAGAGCGGTGGCAACGCCGGTGCTGGCGTGTCGGTGAAAATCCGTGGTGTGAAGACATTCGGCGACAACGAACCTCTTTATATAATAGACGGTTTCCCCGGTGACATCAACGCTGTGAATCCCCAGGACATCCAGAGCCTTGAGGTGCTGAAAGATGGTGCTGCCGCTGCAATCTACGGTTCTGTGGCAGCCAACGGCGTAGTGCTCATCACCACCAAGAGCGGCAGCAAAGGGGATGTGAAGGTTGACTTCTCTACCTATCTTAGCTGGACCAACATCGCCAACCGTCTTGAGATGCTTAATGCCGACGAGTATAAGCAGGTACACAAGCAGATGTATGACAACTGGAACAACCACGTTGCCAACCACCGTGACCTCTACGGCGGCGACAACTACACCAATTCTCAGCTCTCACTCCCGGCATACGTGACTGAAAACACAGGTGTAGATACCGATTGGCAGGATGCCATGACCCGTACCGGTTTCTCACAGAACTATATGGTAAGTGTGCGCGGCGGCAGCGAGATAGCACGTTTCTCGATGAGCTATAACCATGCCAACGACAAGGGTATATTCCTCGGCAACGACTATCGTCAGGACAACGCCCGTGTGAAGGTGAACGCCACCAAATATATCTTCGATTTCGAGGGTAACATGGCTTTCAAATATACTAAGAGCCAACAGCCTCAGTATCAGATCAAGGAGATGTACGCCATCTCTCCGCTTGTGCCCATCTATGACGAATCTCGTGAATACGGCTACGGACTTACCGATTTCAACGGTCTGCCCAATAACCGTAACGTCATGGCTGATAACAATTACCGTGAATCGGCTTCTCGCTACTACCACACCACTGCCAACGCAGCCATCACGATGCACTTCACTCCCTGGCTCAACTATAAGATAAGCTATGCCTACCGTGGCGAACACGAGCGCGACAACTATCATACCCCTCCTTATGTGGCTGACGTACGTTCAAAGCAGGAATATCCGGAAAATGAGGAGACATCTGCATACTGGGAAGAGCAGGTGATGGAGAATGTGCTCTCTTTCAATAAAGATTTCGGAAAACACACGGTTCAGGCGGTTTTAGGACAGTCTACAATGGCTCGTAAATACACTTGGAACACTGTGGGAGTAGTAGGTAAGACCAACACATACAAAGTGGAGGATGGCCAGTTGGTTATGGGCGAAGTGCCGGGCGGTTTCCTTGATCCCAACTTTACCACAATCGGTGCAGGCACAGGCGGCACATTCAGCGGCGACGGCTCAAACTGGAAATACCGCAGAGTATCAGTGTTCGGACGAATCAACTATAACTATGACAGCCGTTATCTCTTCCAGGCTACTATACGTCGCGACGGCTCAAGTAAGTTCGGCTCAAAGAACCGTTGGGGTACGTTCCCCTCATTTGCACTCGGCTGGAGAATCTCGGAGGAGGAATTCTTCCCCCACGACACCGCCATCAGCAACCTCAAACTCCGTGGAAGCTGGGGTAAGCTCGGTAATGAGAACGCACTCGGCTACTATGACTTCCTCGCTCTTATATCCACATACAATACCAAGTATCAGGGCTACGTGCAGGGTAATGGCGACAACGCATGGACCGGCAGTATAGCACGCGCTCTCGAAAACCGCTCGCTCAAATGGGAAACCACAGAGACCACCAATATCGGCATTGACTACGGTTTCTTCAATAATCATCTCAACGGCTCGCTCAACTGGTATTACAACAAGACTTCCGACCTCCTTATATATAAGGTGCTCCCGTATTCAGCCGGTCTGAGCAATCCTATCCTCAATGTGGGCAAAATGCGCAACACAGGTGTAGAATTTGAGATCAACTATCAGAACACCAAGGCAGGTTGGGATTACAGCATCGGACTTAATCTCGCCACAACAAGCAATAAGGTGCTCGAGCTTGCCGACAAGGACCAGGTGCTTTACGGTGAAGGTCTGAAATTCGGTACAGAGCACTTCCCGACCCAGACAATGGTGGGTAAAGCAATCGGCTCTTACTATCTTTACAAGACCGACGGACTCTTCCGGAGCGATGAGGAGGCACGTAACTATGTCAACAAAGATGGAGAGCGGCTTCAGCCACTTGCCGATGCCGGCGACGTGAAGTTTGTTGACGTGAACGGTGACGGTGTTATTGACGATGCCGACAAAGTGGAGTGTGGCTCAGGTATTCCTAAATTAGAGGTAAACCTCAACTTCAACGTGTCGTGGAAAGGATTCGACCTTTCAGGTGTAATCGGCAGTGCCTGGGGCCATAAGCTCTACAACGGTAACCTTTACTTCTACGAGAGCATGAACGCAGGTTCTAACTTCCTGACCTCAACTCTCAACGCCTGGACTCCGACAAACACCTCCACCAATGTGCCACGTGCCATCTTCAATGATCCTAACGGCAACCTCAAGGAGAGCGACCGCTTCCTTGAAAACGGCAACTTCGTGCGTATGCGTCAGCTTCAGTTGGGCTACACACTTCCTGCCGACATCACCCGCAAGGTGAAGATCGAGAATCTACGCTTCTATTTCAGTGCCGACAATCTCTTCACCATCACCAAATATAAAGGTGTAGATCCTGAGTTCTCACGTGCCAACGTGCTCAACACCGGTATCGACAAACTCATCTATCCCTTCACCCGCAGCTTCACAATCGGAGCACAAGTATCGTTCTAACCTCTCAAACCGAACAAATCATGAAAACCAAGATATTGCTACCCTCGCTGCTCCTTATGGCAGCCTCATTCTCCTCCTGCAACGACTATCTCACCCTTGAGAGTCCCGACAAATTAACCTCTGCAAGCTTCTGGCGTGACCAGAACGATGCCGAAGCCGGATTGGCAGCCGCATATTCCCAGCTCGAATATTATATCGACACTTGGGAGTTTGCCGAGGTAAAATGGCCTGTTGAGGCTTTCCGTGAGGATGTGGTGAACGTAGGTGCCGACGTACCTAACTATCCCAACTGGATGGAGCTTTACAACTTCACCTACACCAACGGTAACTCGCAGTTTGCAAGCTACTGGCGCAACAATTACACCGGTATCAGCTTCTCCAACCAGGTGATAGAGAAGGTGGCAGGGATGAGCGACGACAAGATTGACCCCACGCTCCGCTCACAGATTGTGAACGAGGGTAAATTCCTGAGAGCCTACTATCACCTCAAGCTTATCCTCAACTGGGAGAAGATAATTGTGCGCGACCACTTCATCACCGACCAAGCCGACCTCAGTGCACCGCTTTCGGAACGTGCCGATGCCTGGGACTTCATAATCTCCGATCTTGAGGATGCTACCGCACTCCCCGCTGCCCACGACTCCGACCATCTCGGACGTGCCACAAAGGGTGCCGCCTACGCTTACCTCGGATTCGCATGCCTCACACGTGCCTACGAGGAGCCGGCACAGAAGGATGCTTGGCTTAGCAAAGCCTACACCGCTCTCGATAATGTGAAGGGGTATGAGCTGGAGAAGGATTTCAACACCATGTTTGACGGCTCCAACAAGAATTGCAAGGAGTCGGTGTTTGAGCTTCAGACCTCTATGAGCACTGCCAACGGCGCGAACTACCGTACACAGTTCCACCGCTTCATCGGTTGCAGCGAACTTTGGGGTTGGGACGAAATCCTACCCTCGGAGGCACTTATGAAGGAGTTTATGAAGGAGGGTGAGACCGCCACTACCGGACGTTACGACTCACGTCTCTATTACACGGTATTCTTCAACTGCCCCTATTTCAACGACGGCAGCGGCAGAATGTACGGATACGAATATGACGACTGGTTTGGTGAGGGGAACGACCGTGCGGGCTTCCGCAAGTTCCTTCCCGGCGATATGGCAGGTATGGAAGCCAACTACTGTGCAATCAATATACCTCTGATGCGTTATTCAAATGTGTTGCTCATGAAGGCAGAGGTACTCAACGAACAGGGCAAATCGGCTGAAGCAATACCTCTGATCAATCAGGTGCGCGACGTACACGGAGACATGCCTCCGATGACGGGCACTTCCAAAGAGGCTGTGCAGGCTCAGATAGAGCACGAGCGTATGATAGAATTTCCCCTTGAGAACTGGCGTTGGTATGACCTTCGTCGTTGGGGCAAGACAAAGGCTGCTCTCGAGGCTGCCGGACGTGCCGGTTATGACAATAGCCGTGCGTTCTATCCCGTACCCCTCATGGAGATCAACGCCAACGACCGCCTCAACGGTGAAGAATAGTATATAACCCAACCACAGACCGGACTTTATGTTCATAGTAATCCTGATAATGATAGCCGGTATAGCTGCCGGACGTCTGCTGCGCCATCGCCGCCTCCGTTACCTCGGTAACATCACCAATATGCTCATATGGGTGCTCCTCTTCCTTCTTGGGGTAGAGGTGGGGGGCGATGAGCGGATAGTGAACGGCATTGCCACTCTCGGAGTGGAAGCCGTGGGGGTGGCGATAGCGGGGGTTGCCGGAAGCACGGCGTTAGCGTCAGGATTATGGTTGTGGTCGAAGAAACGTAAGGAAGGGCGACGCGATGAAAGGTAGCCTGATAATAGTAGGATTCTTTATCCTCGGCATTGTCTTCGGACGTCTTGGCTGGCTTGAGATCGGCAGTTTCGGATTCGATGTGAGTTTCGTGGCATTGGCTATGCTTATGTTCTGCGTGGGCATAGGCGTGGGAAGCGACCTCGGCGCACTGCGCAATCTCCGCACCCTCGACTCCCGTCTGCTTCTCCTTCCCCTTGTAACCATTATAGGCACACTGGCAGGCTGCCTCCTGTTGGCTCTGGTAATGCCACGCAGGGAGATTCCCGAAGTGTTGGCAGTGGGCAGCGGTTTCGGCTATTATTCGTTGTCAAGCATATTCATAACCCAGTATAAGGGTGCGGAACTCGGCACTGTGGCTCTTTTAGCCAACATATCGCGAGAAATAATCACCCTTTTGGGTGCTCCGCTCCTTATGCGTCTCGCCGGACCGTTAGCCCCCATATCCTCGGGAGGCGCCACAACCATGGATACCACTCTACCAATAATAAGCAATGTTTCCGGCAAGGATTTCGTGATCCTTTCAATCTATCATGGTTTCGTGGTTGATTTCAGTGTGCCTTTCCTTGTTACCTTTTTCTGTAGTATCTGAATCTGGCGACATCCCTCCGTGCATCTGATTCAGACAATACTCCTCACCACCATTGTTTCCCTGACCCCGATTGTGAGGTCGGCTCATCACCTACATAGTCATGAAAAAAATATTATCCTTGTTAGCCTTAAGCCTCATGCCTGTCATGGCATTTGCAGCAGGGCAACCATGGCAAGACCAGCATATAAATTCAATCAACCGCCTTCCGATGTCGGCACATTTCATTCCGTTCTCTACGGAACGGGAGGCTACGGCAAACCGGGCACTCCCTGCGGATAGGCGCTATGCCTCCACACAAGGTCAGCACAGGGTGCCGCTCGACGGGACGTGGAAATTTCTCTACTTCCGCAACGATTCCCTATGTCCCGCTGACATACATAAGGCTCCGCTGCGTCGTCCGGCTACGATAGAGGTGCCGGGCAGTTGGGAGTTACAGGGTTTCGACGCTCCCATATATACCGACACACGCTATCCCTTCCCCGCTAATCCCCCCTATGTGCCGAGCGATTACAATCCGGTGGGTGTTTACCAGCGCGACATCACCGTGCCTGAGGCATGGAAAGACCTTGACGTGTTCCTGGAATTTCAGGGTGTGGAATCGGCTTACTACGTCTACCTTAACGATGAATTAATAGGGTATGCCGAAGACAGCCGTCTGCCGTCACTCTTCAAGATAACCGGAAAGGGAAAGAGGGGTAAAAACCGATTGACGGTGAAGGTGTATCGCTACAGCGACGGTTCCTATCTCGAAGGACAGGACTATTGGAAATACAGCGGCATAGAGCGCAGTGTGGCGCTCACAGCCCGTCCGAAATCAAGAATCGCCGATTTCAAGCTCAACGCACCTTTGGTGAACGGATATAAAGACGGCGATATGGATTTAGACGTGAAGATGACATCTCCCCTTGCCGGAGAGACTGTGGAAATAAGTCTTTCAGATGCCGGAAACAGTATATGGCACTCCCAACACAAAATAACTTCTGCCACTGACACACTCATCAACTTTCATCATATCGTAGAGGGGGCTAAGGCTTGGAATGCCGAAACCCCTAACCTCTACACCCTTACCGTAGTGCATAAGGATGCCAAGGGAAAGGATAAGGAGGCTTTTACGCATCCTTTCGGTTTCCGCACCGTTGAGATGAAGAATGGACAGCAGCTTATAAACGGCAAAGCCGTACTCTTCAAGGGTGTGAACCGCCATGAGCACGATGCACATAAGGGACGCAGCATATCTGTGGAGTCTATGCTTACTGACATCGAGCTGATGAAGCTTAACAATATCAACAGTGTGCGCACATGCCACTATCCCAACAATTGGCAGTGGTACGAGCTGTGTAATGAATACGGTCTATATCTTGTAGATGAAGCCAACATTGAGAGTCATGGTATGGAGGCACATCCTGCCGGTACCTTGGCAAATATGGAGGGGTGGGAGATACCTTTCCTTGAGCGAATGGGCAGGATGATAGCCCGCGACAGGAATTTCTCATGCATAGTCACCTGGTCGATGGGTAATGAATCGGGTTACGGTCAGCATTTCGAGACACTCTACGATTATGCCCATAAGGTAGACGGGAGCCGCCCCGTGCAATATGAGGGTGGTGGCTACGATGCGAAGAGCGACATCTATTGCCCGATGTATCCGAGGGTATGGTCGCTTGCACGCCACGCCAACCAGCGCGATGCCCGTCCGATGATAATGTGCGAGTATGCCCACGCTATGGGCAACAGTGTTGGTAATCTTCAGGATTACTGGGATCTTATCTATAAGCACGAACAGCTTCAGGGCGGTTTTATCTGGGACTGGGTAGACCAGACCTTTGAAAAGAAGGATGAGAAGGGACGCAGGATATGGGCTTACGGTGGCGACATGGGCTTTGCCGGAGTGGTAAACGATTCCAATTTCTGCGCCAACGGTCTTGTGGATGCGTCGCGCATACCGCATCCGCATCTTGCCGAGGTTAAGAGGGTGCTTCAGAATATACATTTTGAGCCTGTGGCTTTCAACTGCCATAAGATAAATGTGGTGAACCGCCATGACTTCACAGACCTCGACAACTACACACTCGCTTGGCAACTGATGCGCGATGGCGATGTGGTGCGAAGCGGTAATCTTGACTTCCCTGCTGTGGCTCCGGGTAAATGTTGTTCTATGAACATACCATATGGAGATCTCGGCGACGATGCCGAATATTTCCTGACCTTACGTGCCAACACCCGTAAGGATAAGGGTATGGTTCCGGCAGGTCATGAAGTGGCTGTGGCACAGTGGCCTCTCACCGAATACGTCGCATTTCACGGTAAGCCTTTGTATAAGCCGGAGGTTACGCGAAAGGATGAAGAGGGGAATCTGATTCTTTACTGTGGAGGTAATACATTCAGTTTTTCCAAAGCTGACGGGGCATTGACCTCCTGGCTCTGCAACGGCAACGAACTCCTGAAGGAGAGAATGAAACCCAATTTCTGGCGTCCGCTGACCGATAACGACATACCTAACGGGCATCTTGACCGTTGCGGTGTGTGGCGTGAGGCTGCGGCAGGGCTTAAGGTAAAGAGCATTGAGCCGTTGGCTAAAGAGCAGGGTGAGGGTGTGAAAGTTATGCTTGCCAACGAAGCTCTTGACATAGCTATGGAACTTACCTATATGATAGAGGATGAGGACCGGTTGGGCGTAGACTGCCATTTCATACCGGGCACGGTGGCTCTTCCTGAGATTCCTCGGTTGGGTATGACTGTTACGCTTCCCGGCACCTGCGAGAATATGCAATGGTATGGGCGCGGACCCGGTGAGAGCTATATCGACCGTAAATCGGCTTCGCTTATCGGTAAATATGAATCTACGGTATGGGATCAGTATCACCCCTATGTCAGGGCACAGGAAACCGGCAACCACACCGATGTGAGATGGATGAAACTTACCGACAATGCCGGTTATGGTCTACTTGTGGCAGGTGCTGAACCGCTCAACGTCGGAGCTTGGAATTTCCCGCAGTCTGATTTGGAGTATGTGCCGGCTACCGTAGCCAACCGCCACGGAGGGTCAATAGAGAAGCAGGATATGGTTACGCTCAACATTGACCATCGTATGATGGGAGTGGGTGGCGACAATACCTGGGGAGCACAGGTTCATTCTGAATATACCGTTTCCGCGAAAGAGTATGATTTCCATTTCACGCTCCAGGCATTGCATCCGTAATTTTCACTTCGAAATCATTACATCCGGAGACAAACTCAGCTTCTACCTTTGCAGATAAACTTATATAATTATGGTATTCAAAAAGATTTTTCCCGCCATGATCGCGATTGCCCTCGCAGCCGGTGCCTTTTATTCGGCATCCGGCTGTGCAGAGGCATCTGCCGAGGAACTTCGATATTCCTATCCCGATATATTCGACATATCATATACTCCCGACACACTGCACCGCTGCACGGGCTGGTTTACTGATGCCGGGGCATGGTTCGGTTTCACTCCGCCGGAGAAGGAAGCCTGGGTCAACGGCTTCTGCGGTCCCTTCAGCCTCGATATGAACAGAAGGCAATGGCTTGCCAAGTCGGCGGTAGCTGTATTGCCCAAGGAGGGAGGTAAGAGTGTGGCCGATTCCCTATGCTACTATCCAGGCGAATTACGTCTCTGTTCTGAATTTCCGCAGGGGAGGGTAGAGCAGCATCTCAATTTCGTCAATTCCGGCAGTGCGATTCTGAGTATCGTGAATGAGTCGGGAGAGCCATTGGTATTGAAAGGGGTAGAATGGGCACCTGAAATAAAACTGCGTGCCGAGGGCAATAATGTGATTGCGTCGCATCCGTCGGGTGAGAGGGTTGTGCTCACATTCAGTCCGGATGTAGAGGTGGCTGTAGCGGAAGACAATTACAGGGCTGTCGCTCCCGGCAGGAGAGCAGAATATGTGGTAATATCTATGTTTGATTCCGATGAGGCACTTCATAAGGGACTTGTAGAGGTGGAGAATCTTGTCAATAATCCTGAGGCAGCACTTGCCGAGAACGGGAAGCGTTGGGACGGCTATCTTAAGAAGACCTTGCGCGACGATATGCCTCCGGAATACGACCGTATTGCAGTGAAGGCTATAACTACACTTGTATCCAACCACCGTGCGGCACGTGGGGGATTGCTTCACGACGGCATTATTCCGAGTCATGCCGTGGGTTACTTCGTAGGTCTTTGGGCGTGGGACAGCTGGCGTTTCTGTGCGGGAGCGGCTTCATTTGACCCTGAATTGGCTAAGAACAATATACGTGCGATGTTTGACTATCAGTTGCCCGACGGCATGATAATCGACTGTATCTACACCGACCCGGCTGAGAACAATGCACGTAACAGCAAACCGCCGTTGGTGGCATGGGCTGTAGATAAGATATATGAAGCTACGGGTGACAAAGCTTTCTTGGCTGAGATGTATCCCCAGCTGATGGCTTATTATAAATGGTGGTATGAGAAGCGTGACCATGATCATAATGGCATTTGTGAGTATGGTGCCACAGATGGTACGCTTGAGGCAGCGGCATGGGAAAGTGGTATGGACAATGCGATACGTTTCGATGATACTCAGATGCTTTCCAATGGCAGTCCGGAAGCTTGGAGCATGAATCAGGAGAGTGTGGACCTCAACGCTTACCTTGCCAATGAATGTAAGTATCTGAAGAAATTCGCAGCCATATTGGGTGAGGAGTTCGATGCTCCCGACCATACATCGGAACTTTCCGGTTATTTCTATGATCCGGAGAGACGTTTCTTCTTCGACCGCACCCTTGACGGTCAGTTTGTAGGCGACCCCGGTTGCGAGGCTTATACGATGCTATGGACCGGTTTTGCCACTCCAGAGCAGGTGAAGGAGATGATGCCGGTGCTTCAGGACACCACGAAATTCTCTACCTACATACCATTCCCGACTGTGGCTGCGGATAATCCGAAATATAACCCGAGAGGCTACTGGCGTGGACCCATTTGGCTCGATCAGACCTATTTCGCGATAAGCGGTCTGCGCAACTATGGTTACAGGGAGCTTGCCGACGACTATACACGGCGTGTGTTTGAGCGTCTTGAAGGTCTGAATGAAGGTGGACCCATACATGAGAACTATGATACGCACACCGGCAAATGTCTTAAGGCACCCCATTTCAGCTGGAGCGCGTCGCATCTCATCATGCTCTACAATGAATATGGGAAATAGATATTTAAGATAAAATCGCTCAGAAATGAGTGGGTTTGATCTTCGACATTTGCAGATTACCGGATTTTAAACTAACTTTGGAATTGAAAAGGATTTTGGACTTTTCTGAATTTTTGTTGTAGACTTTTTTCAATATGGAAGCACGTAGTTTGACACCGGTACAGCAGGATTTGTTAAGAGCTTTCTCTTTTAATCATTCAGATGAGTTTGCGCTCGAAATCAAATCAGTGCTCACGTCTTATTTCCAGAAGAAGCTGGATAACGAGATAGAAAGACTTCATGATGAGGGTACCCTTACTGAAGAGGTGCTTGAAAGGCTGCGTCCTGAGGATTTACACAAATCTTGATGAGGCTATGAATCGGATATAAGGTTGGGTTGTATGGCGGTCTTTTAATTACAAGTGATGGATAGATAAGGATAGGTTTGGGGAAGAGGTCAGAAAGGCTTCATTTGCGCTTGGTATAGCGCGAATGGAGCCTTGCTTGTTTTATTATAGAGTTGGTAGGGGCAATAGATTATATTGGGATTCGGTAGAGGGCAATGGGTGGTGTTATAGGGTTGGTAAAGTCGTTGGTGTTAGTGCTTTTTAAGAGGAGGCTGGGTGCTATTTTGTTTAGCAAACATCAATATCTCTTCATAAGAGATACTTAAATTTAAAGCAAAGTTACTAAATAATTTGATAATTACCAAATTACGAATAATATTTTTATTGATTTTTACTTCTGTAGCTCAATTTTTACAATAAATGTTTAGCAATTTAGAAAAAGCAGGGATGACAAATATTTAATTATCAATATATTATATTTCGCCCAAATCTCTTATGAAGAGAGGCTTAAAAGTCAGCCTCAGGAAATGGCATGACATTTTTCGGAAGTTTGCAAATTGCATCAATGTAATTATTTGATTAACAATGGGATGTGATTTGGCAAGCCAAGTGAGAGAACACCCCTTACTTTCCTTATGTCCCCCGATTCGAGTGAAAATCTCTGCTGGTATGTGCTTAACCATATCAGCCCCTCATTGCGGGACACTGCACAGAAGACGGTTGACCGTTTCAACGCAGCCAACGGCACGGAACTGGAGCTTTTCGCACCGACCTATGTTGTGAGGGAGGAGCGTCAGGGTGAACTGAAGTTCAGGACGGTCAGCCTCGCCTTCCACTACGTCTTTGTGAGGGGGAGCTTCAGCGACGTGAAGGCACTGTG
>CAMWTL010000050.1 GCA_947177145.1 uncultured Porphyromonadaceae bacterium | reverse complement strand
TATTATGGAAAACATTACACAAGCGGTCGATGTGAATCGGCCGCTTGCTCTATCTCTAGCCTCCTATTCCAAGTCCAACTACCGTAATTTATAACGTAGCCCTATCCAATCTACAACATCTCCTTACCTCCCAAATTACGAAGTATTACAACTTATTTCCGAACCGCTACAAACTTGTTTCGAACCGCTACACATCCAATTTGACACCACCTTTTTTAAAAATGGACCGCTTCTCCTACAGAAACGGTTCGTTATAATTTGTTCTTGAACTCCTTTTTCCCATTTTGTACCGCCTCCCTCAATACCGTACCGAGTTATATTTTCATTCCGTACCGCCTTACTTAATTATAGTCCACCCAACTCATTTTTCATACTTCCAATACCCCATTTAATACTCATTTAATAACCCCGCCCCCAAGCTTCCATAAAGCACTGCAATCCTCCTTAAAAAGACTTTAGTTAAGATTAAAAAGAGTTTAATCAGGAAAGATTTTGCACTTACAAATCTCACTCATACATGATTCTTTTCCACACCTTCTACGACAATATCCTACGAGTGGCAATAAAAGGGTAGTGGTTAGCGTTTTCATTATAATGAAATCAACACTTCCCAAAATAGTTTTCGCCACCAACAATGCTCATAAGCTTGAGGAGGCACGTGCCCTCGCTTCGGGCACTTTCGAGATACTTTCACTTTCCGACATAGGCTGTCATGACGATATACCTGAAACTGCCGACAGTCTGGAGGGGAATGCCCTCATAAAGGCTCGTTGGGTGAAGGAACGGTATGGCTACGATTGTTTTGCTGATGATACGGGTCTGATGGTAGATGCGCTCGGCGGTGCTCCCGGTGTGTACAGCGCACGCTATGCCGGACCGGAATGTGAGGCAAAGGCGAATATGGCACTTTTATTAGCGAATATGGAGGGAAAGACCGATCGTAAGGCACGGTTTGTGACCGTCATTGCGCTCCTTTATAGAGGTGAGGAATATCTTTTCAAGGGCACTGTGGAGGGCACAATAGCTACCGAGGCACACGGTACAGCCGGATTTGGCTATGATCCTGTGTTCGTGGCAGATGAATCAGGTGTTGCTTTCGCTGAGATGACGGCCGAGGCAAAGAATGCCATCTCCCATAGAGGGAGGGCCATGCGCAAATTAATCGAGTTCCTAATCAATTGACTTTTATCTTCCGCTTTTGTCGGACACACAAATGACTATGAAGCATACGCTCTCCCTATCTTTAGCCTTGGGCATGGCAGCCGTGGCTTGGGGTAATCCTAACTGGAAAATGCATAATACATTCGATGAGGAGGTAGCCCGACTTATCGATACTGAAAATTATACCTATTTCATAAGTAGAACCCAACCTTATAATAGCAAGATTGTCGACAATCAGAGTCATCTTTTCTCTCTTTTCCGTTACGATAAGGAGGCTGACGAGCTGATGACCCTATCTACCGACAACTTGCTTTCGGCAAATGTGGTGTCTTGTGTAGAATATTCTCCTGAGAAGAAGATGCTTGTGGTGGTTTACTCTAACCACGACGTTGACCTCATATATGATAACGGTAAGGTGGTCAACATACCGGCTTACAAGTTTGCCAACGTTGCTACCGGCAAGGATGTGAACTCCATATTTGTGGACGCTGATGCCGACAGAATCTATCTGTCTACAGGCTTTGGTTACGTGTCGCTCAATGATAAGAAGTTGGAGGTGGCTGAGAGCCGCATATATGGCACTCCGGTGCTTGGTATGTCACGTTTGGGCGATGACCTTATCCTACTTATGGAGAATGTCATTTTGTCGGCTCCGGTGTCGGCTCCGCGTTATAATATTTCCGATTATGATAAGGTGTGCGATTTGACTAAGGGTGTGGCGATTGCCCGGCTTGCCGATGAGCGTAGTCTTGTCATTGACACTTCAGGCTCGTCGAACGCTATCTATATGTTGGAGAACCAGAATGGAGACCTGACACTTACCCACAACTCGAATTGTGGTTTCATCAATCTTGAGCATAATGAGGCGGGGGTAACAGTAGCTGACCATAACTGGGTGTATCAATTTTATCCGGATGGTCAGCGTGAGGGGATCTTCCGCATGGAGGAAGACCGTCGTATGGCTGCCGCTACCCACGATATGAAAGAGATATGGTATGGCAAACTCCGTAAAGGTATTTGCAGCAAACGCTATTCTCCGGACGATGAGGTGAAATGGACTCTGACCCGTGACTATATGGTACCTGATGCCCCGTCTCCCTATAAGGCTACCAATATGACATGGCATAAGGATTATGGTCTGTTGGTGTCAAACCACGGTTATGACAGGAACTTCACTAATCATAGCATTAATTCACCTATTCTCCTGAGTGGATATAAGGATGGCTTGTGGACCAACTATTCTCCCGTGTATACATGGCCCGAGGGGAAGGCGTCTCTTATGAATCCTAACGGGCTTGCTGTGGACCCTGACAATCCTGATTTGGTTTATTTCGGATCGTTGCTGCACGGTATTGAGCGTGTCAATCTAAAAGATGGCTCCGATATACTTCATTTATCGCGTACAAGCGATCCATTTCGTGATCAGCCGGGCTATGTGGAAATAGTCCCTGACCAGACGGGTAAACCTTCTCCTGCATTGGGAGGTAAGGAGTCGTGGAGGTCGCAATGTATGTTTTCTGCCCCGGAATTTGATTCCTATGGAAATATGTGGACTGCCCATTCTGACCATGATGATCAGAATCCTCTTCAGACCCACCTCTTTTGTTGGGAGGCTGCCGACAGGCGTGCATCAGTAGACGCAGCAAGTTATCGTCCTATGAAATTACTGAAGGTTCCCGGTCTTACCACAAATAATTTCCAGTTGGTAAAGCCTCTTCTGACCACAGGAAATAAAGATATACTTCTGTGGACTAATACCTCCTATGATGCAGAAATAGTATTTATCCACACTAACGGCACACCTGCTGATGGCTCGGATGACAAAATTGTCAGATTGACAACATTCACTGATCAGGACGGGGTGACATTCGATGTGCGTCACATAGCTACGTTCTTTGAGGATCCTCTCACAGGCAATGTATGGGTAGGTCATAAGGAGGGTGTATTCTATTTCAATCCCAAGGATATTATGGATGGCAAAGAACGGGTCTACAGAATAAAGGTAGCCCGTAACGACGGCACCAATCTTGCCGATTATCTGCTTAATCAGGTTCAGGTAAACAGAATCGCAGTGGATGGCAGCGGACGTAAGTGGTTTGCAACTGCAGGTGCCGGAGTGATTTGCACGTCTTCAGATGGACGCACTATTGAGGAGGAGCTTACGGCTGACAACTCCCTTCTGCCTGATGATATGGTGTATGGCTTGGGTTATATACCAACCACTAATTCCATGCTTTTCTCTACTGACCTTGGCATAGCAGAGTATTTCTTGTCTTCGGCATCAGGCTCAGGGGATAATATGGAGGCAAGGGCATATCCGAATCCTGTAAGACCTGACTATTTCGGCTACGTTACGATTGACGGGGTTGTTGAGGGCAGTCTGGTGAAGATTGTTGATTCTCGTGGTAATCTTGTAAAAGAGCTTGGGCATGTTTCCGGCGGTGAGGCGAAATGGGATGTCACTGATATGTCGTTCCGTAGAGTAGGAAGCGGGGTCTACTTCATACTTACCTCAACTGACGAGAACTCCGGAAAACTTGCTAACGTAGGCAAGATATTAGTAGTGAATTGAAACAAACAAAGAAAAGATGGGAAAGAATAAACTGAAGAAATTTGCCGATATGGCCACTTTCCGCTGTGCTTTACAGTATCCGCGTGAAGTGCTTCTTGCCGAAGGATTTCCTTATTTCGGGAAATGGAACGGTGGCTTTTTCGAAAATAAAGGCCCCATTACCCTTGAACTCGGTTGTGGCAAGGGGGAATACACGGTAGCTTTGGCGAAGGCGAATCCCGAACGTAACTACATAGGCGTTGATATAAAGGGTGCGCGTATGTGGAGCGGAGCACGCACAGTGGAGGAGGAAGAGATAGCTAATGCAGCTTTTTTGCGTGCTGAAATAGAAAACATCGACAAATTTTTTGCTCCCGGAGAGGTGGACGAAATTTGGATTACTTTCCCTGACCCTCAGATGCAGAAGACCCGGAAGCGTCTTACTTCCACACGTTTCTTACAGATGTACGGAAAGTTTCTGAAACCGGGTGGGGTAATCAATCTCAAGACTGATTCTCCCTTCCTTTATGAGTATACTAAGCGTCTTGCGGAGCTTAACGGATTTGAGATTTTGGCTATCACGGATGATCTCTATGGCAGCGGAATGGCTGATCCTGTAAGCTCTATAAAGACTTACTATGAAAGCCAATGGCTTTCTCGTGGAAAGAAAATCAAGCTCATAAGTATGCGTCCTCGGTCGTTGGAAAATCTTCAGGAACCACAGGCGGATGATATTGAGAAGGATGATTACCGCGCCTATACCCGGCATACACCGATGAATGTTTAATCTTAACCAGTTATCAATTCAGTTATGCAGTTATATCCCAATCTTATTCTTGACGCTCTCAAGAATGTAAAATATCCCGGCAACGGTAAGACTCTCGCTGAAAACGAGATGATAGAGGATGATATTCGTATTGATGGTAATAAGGTATCGTTCTCGCTTATATTCGACAAACCTACTGATCCTTTCATCCGCAGTGTAGTGCGTGCCGCCGAGGCTGCCATCAACACCTACATTTCACCTGAAGTGGAGGTGAAGGGCAATATCGCGGTGAAATATCGTAAACCTGTGGCGGAGAAGCCGGCGAGTCCGCTTCTCGGTGTGAAGAACATAATCGGCATCTCATCCGGTAAGGGTGGGGTAGGCAAGAGCACTGTGGCTGCCAACATAGCTATATCCTTAGCGGCAAAAGGTTACAAGGTAGGTTTGCTTGATGCCGATATTTTCGGACCCTCGATGCCGAAGATGTTCGGAGTGGAAGATGAGACTCTTTATATGGTTAATAAGGAGGGTCGTGATTGGATTGAGCCGGTTGAGAAGTATGGTGTGAAGATGCTTTCCATAGGTTTTGTGGTAGACCGTAACAGTCCGGTGTTGTGGCGAGGCAGCATGGCAAGCAATGCCTTGCGTCAGCTTATAAATGATGCCTGGTGGGGCGACTTGGATTATTTCCTGATAGATATGCCTCCCGGCACGAGCGATATTCATCTTACATTGGTACAGACTTTGCCAATCACCGGTGTAGTGGTGGTTTCGACTCCGCAGGAGGTGGCTTTGGCAGATGCGCGTAAGGGAATTGCTATGTTTAAGAGCGACAAGATAAATGTACCTATATTAGGACTTGTTGAGAATATGGCTTGGTTTACTCCTGCTCCCCATCCTGAGGAGAGATATTATATATTCGGCAATGGTGGAGCGGTGAAATTAGCTGAGGAGCTGGATGTGAAGTTATTGGCACAGATTCCGCTCGTGGCTGATATCTGTTCTACCGCTGACTTGGGCGCCCCTACCTCGGTGGCTCTTGTGGATGCGGGTAAGGAGGCTGAGAATCCCGAAGCAAAGGCTTTCGGTGAGCTTGCTGAGGCAGTGGTGAAGGCTTGTGACGAGCGCAATGCCCAACTGCCTCCCACTACCGTGGTTCAGACTCACTAAATTTTTCTATAACCAGGCAACCCATTATAAGGAGGGTAGATGCCGATAAAATAAGGTAAGCGACAGTTTCGCCAAATGAGCCTGTCGTGAGAGTGGCAACTGTCAAAAGAAGTACGCCTATGGATATAGCCGTTACCGCCAAAGCGGTGACGGCATATTTATTATTTGGATGCTTAGTGAAAATGAGAGAGAGCACAATAGCAAAAAGTGGAGCGTTGCTAAAACCTATGAGAACAAATGAAAGGTCGGCTGTGAAGTCGCTTCCTCCTATCCAAAGTAAAATGATTCCTAAAAGCTGGATGGCTATTGCCGGATAACTTAATTTTAAGGGAGACACGTTTCTTAGTAACATTCCACCTATGAATAGACCAATTGCCTGGAATATGAGAAAGGAGGTGACATTTATCGTCAGGAGAAGGGCGATAAAATTAGTCCCGGCAATAAATCCGGTTGCCAGTATTCCTCTACGTACAGTGCCGGAAGCTAAGAGTGTTTTAATGTCTTTGAAAAGATTTGCTTCATCATCTTGGAAAGAATTATGGGGCGTGGCACCCAATACTGAAAATGCAAACATAGCAATTATAGCGAATAATACGAAAATGATTCTCCAGCCGAATCCGAAAGTTGGAATCGTAACTTTATTAGCTCCGTCAAATAGCAGAGGCACTGCGGCTGCAGCCAGAGGTACTAAAGTCTGCACAAACGCCAATGCAGACGGTAAGGTTTCATTGGAGTTAAGAGTGGCAATTAGGGAATAGAGGGAGGTCAACATTAATGTGGTGGCTATTGCCATAAGAAAAAACGCTGCCACCATTATCGGATATGTATAATAAAGGTCGCTTGCCAAGATCACCAAAGCCATAATCCATAGAAGAAGTGACGACATAATCACATTCTTATGCCCGACTCTCCTTATAAGCATTGTCTCCGGTAGAGGTAGCAGAAGCAGACATATGAAGTAGGGTAGATTTAACAGCAGTACTTGAATATTGGAAAGCTCAAGGTCGGAAGATATGTAACCTATTATTATCTCCGGACTCCATATGATGCCGAGCGAGATAAAACAAAGCCATATCGGCATCATCTGCATAACCAGATCCTGCCGGGAAAGAGTGGTGGTGGAGGCGTTGAGATTCATATTATTTTCATAAGCGTAGTTAAGAAATTCAAGGTAAGCGGTAGATATGCCACTTTTTGCAAAGCTACTGTCAAGAGGGGAGTAGAAGTACTAAAATTAACGCAAAGGCTACGAAAAAAGATGTATAGGGCAAATTTATTATAGTAATAGTGCTTTTTTTCATAATTTTTAGTCTAATTTCGTGTGTTCTGATTACCATCGGAACACTTTAAGAGTAATATTGCAGAAAAAAGGGACTATTCATAAAAGAAAAAATAGCAGTTATGAGAAGAAACAGGGAATCCTCTCTGAGGCAGACCATCGTGATAATCTTATCAGCTTTTATGATGGTGGGACACTTTGCCGCGTGTTCGCACAAAGAAGATAAAAAATACCGCATCGGTGTGTCGCAATGCAGTTCGGAGAGCTGGCGTTGGAAGACCAATGACGAAATTATGCGTGAGGCTATGTTTCACGACAATGTGGAAGTGGAGATAAGGAGCGCCGATGATCAAAATGATAAGCAGATTGAAGACATCCGTTATTTTATTGATAATGGATTTGACCTCATAATAGCCAATCCTAATCAAGCGGCTCCGCTGACCCCTATAATTAAGGAAGCCTACGAGAAGGGGATACCGGTGATTACGTTTGATCGTCGTATAAACGGCGACACTTACACCACCCATATAGAGGTAGATAATGAGGAAATCGGGAAGTCAGTGGCAGATTATGCTATGAAGGTACTCAAACCTCGTCCCTTGAAGATTATTGAATTGCAGGGCGACAGCAGTATGTCGCCCACCAAGAAAAGACATTCCGGTTTTACTGACGAAGCGGCACGCTACAATAATGTGCGTATCCTTGCGAGTGAGTATGCCAATTGGAACCCTGACACAGCCGCTAAGAAGACTGATTCATTGTTGGATCTTTATCCGGATGTTGACCTTATATATGCCCATAGTGATATAATGGCTATAAGTGCGGAAAAGGTGGCGAGAGAGAAAGGTCTGCACAATATAAGGTTCTTGGGAATTGACGGCAATGCCGATGTAGGCATTAAGGCTGTGGCAGACAGTGTGCTTGATGCCACATTCCTTTATCCCACTTTCGGCTATAAGCTTATGAAGACGGCATTAGCCATACTTGAAGGTAAGAGTGAGCTTGACGGGGAAAAAATCACTGGAGACATTACCGTCCATCCTTTGTCACCCGTGGATCTGACAAACGCTGATATCCTGCTTCAGCAAGATGCGCTGATGAAGGAGGAGACTGCTAAAATAGAGGTGCTGAAAGAGCAGCTTGACGATTATTGGATGGAACATTCCGCTCAGTCAACGTTGCTCTATGCCGCCTTTGCCATTGCCGGACTGATGCTCATAGTGGTCTTTCTTTTAGGACGGACATATTGGCAGCATCGCCATCACCAGAAAATGCTTGCCGAGCAGTATGTGTTGGTAGAGGAGGAGCGTGACAAGCAACGCGACCTTTATCAGCAGCTTCAGGAGGCTACACAATCTAAGTTGGCATTCTTCACAAATGTCTCACACGATCTGCGCACACCGTTGACACTTATAGCAGAGCCTGTGGCTCAATTGCTTGAACAGGAGGACCTCCCGAAAGAACGTCGGCTTTCGCTGCTTCGTCTTGCCAACAAAAACATTAAGATACTACGCCGGCTTATTGACCAGATACTTGATTTCCGTAAATATGAGAACGGTATGCTTACCACACATCTTACTGAAGTTACATTCTATCAAGTACTTAAGGATTGGATAGGGTCTTTCGACTCCGTGTTGAGGAAAAGGGATATCAAGTTGACCCTTCAGCTTTCTGAAGACAATGATTTCACTCTTGCAATTGATACGGAGAAGATAGAGCGTGTGGTGTTTAATCTGATGTCGAATGCGATAAAATATACACCTGACAACGGGCGTATAAATGTCGCGTGCCATGATACGGAAAAGGAGCTTACACTGACGGTAACAGACACGGGAGAAGGGATAGCACACGAAGAGCTTAAGATGATTTTCGAGAGATTCTATCAGGTAGACCGTGAACGTCCTAATGGTAGTGGCATCGGTTTGGCATTGGCTAAATCGTTTGTGGAATTGCACGGCGGGTCAATAGAGGTCAAAAGCGAGAAAGGTAAAGGGTCGGAGTTTACAGTAAAGCTGCCTATAATCCATTTGGATAATGCCTTGATAAAGGAAAACGCCAAACTGATAACAGCAGCCGTTGTAAGCGATGAGTTGGAGGATGTGGAATCAATGCCGGCAGTAGGTAATGATGATAAGCCTCTGATGCTCGTGATAGATGATAATAAGGATATTCAAAAGATGATAAGTGATCTGTTTGCAGATGAGTATAACGTAATTACCGCTTCCAACGGGGTGCGTGGAATCAGATTGGCAACTAAATATACACCCGCTATAATAATCTGTGATGTCATGATGCCTGAGATGGATGGCTTGGAATGTTGCAGAATCTTAAAGAATGAAATCTCAACTTCCCATATCCCTGTTCTCATGCTCACCGCTTGTTCTTTGGACGAACAGCGGACACAAGGCTACGAGAGCGGGGCAGACGGATACATATCCAAACCGTTCAACGGAAATATGCTTAAAGCACGTTGCCGGAATTTGCTTGACAACCGTAAGCGGATAAAGGATATATATTCCAGCCGTGACGTGCTGCGTAAAAGTGATGAGAAGAATGATGAAGTTAAGTCTGTGCCAAAGCAGACCGGTACTAAGGATGTGGAAAGTGATTTCTATCGTAAATTCATAGGGTTGATAATGGCAGATATGGGCAATTCGGATCTTAGCGTAGAAGATATAGCCGACAAGATGAGCCTGAGTAAGTCGCAGCTTGGAAGAAAGATTAAATCGCTTACCAATTATACACCTGTGGAAATAATACGAAATCTTAGGGTCAAGGAGGCACGCAGACTTTTGACTACCACAGAAAAGTCGATTAGTGAGATAGCCTACGAGGTCGGCTTCAGTCTTCCGGCTTACTTTTCGAAGTGCTTTAAGGATGCCTATGGTGAAACTCCGTCTGAACTTAGAGGTCGTTTGTCGCGCGATAAGCAATAGTGACAAAGCAATTATTTGATTAGATGCAGATAAAAATCAGGTGTCCACGTCGAAAAAAACTGCAAACGCTACGAAAAAAGTGCTATTGCACGAAAAATCATATCGCTGTCCATAAACTTGATATAATGTCAGTTAGAAAGGTTACTAAATTTGCGTCACAAACACTAACTTAATTTCAAACCGACATGAAAAAACTAATCTTCAGTGTGATGTTGGCTGTCGTGGCAGTTCTCACGGCACGCGCCCAAGACATCACTGTGCATGGGACTGTTGTTTCAGCCACTGACGGAGATCCCTTGATAGGGGCAAGCGTCGTGTGTGGTATTGAAGGTCCTAACGGGGTTGCAACTGACCTTGATGGCAATTTCGTGCTGACTGTGCCGGAAGGAGCACAGCTAATCGTTTCGTACATCGGCTACCAGACAAAGACTGTCATGGCAGAGCCGGAGATGACAATCGCTTTGGAGGAAGACTCCCAGCTCCTCGACGACGTGGTTGTGGTTGGTTATGCCACGCAGCGTAAGGTGGATGTGACGGGCGCCATCACGTCAGTAGATGTGAAGGAGATTGCCAAACAGAATGAGAACAACCCGATAAAAGCCCTTCAGGGTCGTGTGCCGGGTATGAATATCTCTGCAGAAGGTAACCCCAGCGGTTCAGCCACTGTGCGTATTCGAGGTGTAGGTACTTTGAACAACAATGACCCTCTATACATTATTGACGGTGTGCCGACAAAAGCGGGTATGCATGAGCTTAACCCCAACGATATTGAGTCAATCCAGGTGCTCAAGGATGCAGCTTCGGCATCTATCTATGGTTCGCGTGCTGCGAATGGTGTGATCATCATCACAACCAAAAAGGGAAATGACCTGAAGATAACACTTGATGCTTCAATTGCCGCCCAGTTCTATTCCCACCGTATGAAGGTGTTGAATGCAGAGGGCTACGGACGTGCTATGTGGCAGGCATTTGTAAATGGTGGTGAGGATCCCAATACCAATGGTCTCGGTTATAAGTACAAATGGGGCTATGATACCAATGGCTATCCCGTGCTTCATTCGATATCAATGGAGAAGTATCTCGATGCAGCCGGTAAGACTCCTGCCGCTGACACTGATTGGTTTGATGAAACGACCCGTACAGGCTTAGTTCAGAATTACAATATGTCCATAAGTGGCAGCACCGAGAAACTGAGTGCTTTCTTCTCGCTCGGCTACTACAAGAACATAGGTATAATAAAGTATACCGATTTCGAGAGATTCTCAGCAAGAACCAATACCGAGTTCAAACCTTACGGCAAGTTGCTGACAATAGGGGAGCACTTCACATTAAACAGAACTGATGAGGTGCAGCAGCCCGGTGGCTTCCTTCAGAATGTGCTTCAGTTCAATCCCTCCCTCCCGGTTTACACCACGGATGGTGAATTTGCAGGTCCGGTAGGTGGCTATCCCGATAGAGAGAACCCCCTTGCTCGTCTTTCCCGTAATAAGGATAACCGCTATATCTACTGGCGTTTGTTTGGTGATGCCTATGTTAATCTGAATCCGTTTGAAGGATTTAACTTGCGCACAACTTTCGGCTTGGATTATTCGCAGAAGCAGCAGCGATTCTTCACGTATCCTATCACCGAGGGCAATGTGGCAAACTCCACTAATGCTATAGAGGCAAAGCAGGAGCATTGGACACGCTGGATGTGGAATGCCGTTGCCAACTATAACATTGACTTTGGCAAGAACCATTTTGATGCGCTTGCAGGTATAGAGCTTATACGTGAAACCTCCAACTGGTTTTCGGGTTATAAGATGGATTTCTCTGTATTGAATCCTGATTATATGTGGCCTGATGCAGGTGTAGGTCAGGCTCAGGCTTATGGCTCGGGCGACGGTTTCTCTTTGGTGTCTTTCTTTGCCAAAGCCAACTACTCTTACGATAGCCGTTACTTGCTTGGTGTGACGGTCCGTCACGACGGTTCCTCACGCTTCGGTGCAAATAACCGTTATGCCACTTTCCCATCCGTATCACTTGGTTGGCGTATTAACAATGAGTCATTCCTTCAGGATGCTTCTTGGCTCTCCGACCTTAAACTCCGTTTATCTTGGGGTGAGACAGGTAACCAGGAGATCAGCAACCTTGCAAGATATTTCGTATATGTTCCTAACTATGGTGTCAACGATTCAGGCGGTCAGAGCTACGGAACTTCCTACGACATAGCCGGTACTAACGGTGGCTCGATTCTTCAATCAGGTTTCAAGCGTAACCAGATAGGCAATCCGGACATTAAATGGGAAACCACCACACAGTATAATATCGGTATTGACTGGTCGATGTTCGCTTCCCGCTTCTACGGCTCATTGGATGCTTACTTTAAGAAGACCACTGACATATTGGTAAACATGCAGGGTATCTCAGCTATGGGTGAGGGTGCATGGCAATGGATAAATGCCGGAGAAATGAACAACAAAGGTATTGAACTCAACTTAGGCTACAGGAACGATACTTCTTACGGTCTGCACTATGAGATAAGTGGCAACATCTCTGCATATAGAAATAAGATCACGAAGATTCCTACTACCGTGGCTGCTAACGGTACTTTCGGTGGTAACGGCGTATACAGTGTGATAGGACATACTTTCGGAGCACAGGCAGGTTATGTGGCTGACGGTCTTTTCCAAAGCCAGGATGAGGTGGACAATCATGCAATCCAAGAGGGTGCAGCTCCGGGTCGTATCAGATGGAGAGACCTTGACCATAACGGTGTTATTGACGAAAGAGACCAGAAATGGATCTACAATCCTACCCCTGATTTCACATATGGTCTGAATGTCTATCTCCAATATAAGGACTTTGATTTCTCAATGTTCTGGCAGGGCGCACAGGGTCAAGACGTTATTTCCGACCTGAAGAAAGAGACCGATCTCTGGAGTGGACTTAACATTGGTTTCCTTAATAAGGGAGAGCGTCTTCTCGATGCATGGACGCCACAGCATACCAATACTTCGGTGCCTGCCATTATCCGCTCAGACCCTAACAACGAGAAGAGAGTATCTACATTCTATGTGGAAAACGGCTCATATCTCAAGCTCAGAAACATTCAGATCGGATATGTTCTGCCATCCAAATTGTCTGAGAAACTGAAGATGCAGAAGCTACGCTTCTATATAAGTGCCCAGAATCTTCTGACGGTTAAGAGTAAAAACTTCACAGGTGTGGATCCGGAGAATCCCAATTACGGCTACCCGATTCCAACCAACGTGACATTCGGCTTCAATGTTACATTCTAAACTAACAATGACAACAATGAAAAAACTGATATATTTGGCAGCGAGTATGCTGCTTGTGGGCTTAACCGGCTGCAACGATTTTCTTGACGCTCAGAAGCCCCAAGGCACCCTTGACGATACTCAGGTGCTCAATCCGAAATATGTGGACAATCTTGTCATCTCCGCCTATGCCGGCTTGATTTCAATAGAAGACATCAACTCCTCGTTCTCTATGTGGAATTATGATGTCCGCTCAGACGATGCCTATAAGGGTGGCAACGGTACAGAAGACGGAGATGTGTTCAATGCCCTTGAAATCTCTCAGGGTATCCGCACCACCGACTGGAACATCTCAAGTATGTGGGATAGGTTGTACCAGTTGATTTCCAGAGCGAATGCGGCACTTTCAGTGCTTGAGGATATGGATTCGTCAACTTTCCCTTTGCGTGAGCAGCGCATTGCGGAGATGAGGTTTGTCCGTGCCTATGGCCATTTCCTTCTTAAGCGTCTGTATAAGAACATTCCTTTCGCCATAGATGCTAAAATGAGTCCGGAGGAGTACAATAACTTGGAGAATACCCGTTATACTAACGATGAGGGTTGGCAGCTTATCATTGATGACTTCAAGTTTGCTTTCGACACTCTTCCTGCCATTCAGGATGAGGTAGGACGTCCCAACCGTGCTGCTGCGGCTGCCTTCCTTGCTAAGATATACAGCTATAAGGCCTATCGTCAGGATGATCCCCAGTCTAATCAGGTGACGGAAATAAACCATGATGACCTTATGAATGTCGTCAAATATTCTGATCCTTCGATAATGGCAGCTTCCGGATGTGCTCTTGATCCTGATTTCCATAACAATTTCCGTCCGGAGCCGATTTTTGAGAATGGTCCTGAGTCAATCTGGGCTATGCAATATTCCTTCAACGACGGCACTAACCATGGTAACTGTAACTGGTCATACGGTCTGATAGTACCTAATATTCCCGGCGTTACGGATGGTGGCTGCGACTTTTACAAGCCGACACAGAATCTTGTAAATGCTTTCAAGACTGATGAGAACGGTCTGCCTTATCTCGACACTTTCAACAATAAGGATTACAGCTTGACGTCAGACTCAGCCGACCCGCGTCTTTTCCTTACTGTCGGTATGCCCGGTACTCCCTATATGTTCAATAAGAACTTCATAATGGACAAGTCGGCTACCTGGAGCCGTAGTAACGGTCTGTATGGGTATTATGTCACGCTGAAACAAAACGTAGATCCTGAAAGTGAGTTCCTTGTAAAAGGCGGTGGCTGGTGGGGTTCTCCAATGAACCGTATCGCACTGAGATATGCCGACATCCTTCTTTTACGTGCTGAGGCTCTTGTTCAGCTCAACCAGAATGTATCAGAGGCAATCGAAATTGTCAATACACTTCGTATGCGTGCAAGACAGAGTGTGGGAATCATCTCAGACTACCCGCAGCTTTATGGAGCAAGGATAAACATTGCTTCATATTCCGGCAGCTATGGTCAGGCTGATGCCCTGAAAATCGTGAAGTTCGAACGTCGTTTGGAATTGGCGATGGAATGTGAGAGATTCTTTGACCTTGTGCGTTGGGGCGAGGCAGACCAGGTGCTCAACAAGTATTATGCTGATGAGGCTGATAACTGTTCCATCTATGCCACTGCCAACTTCACTCCGAACAAGAACGAGTATCTTCCGATACCTTTCTCTCAGCTGAGTGCATCTGACGGCCACTACAAACAAAATATTGGTAACTGGTAAAAAAAACAATAAAATAAAATGAAATCTATAACTAACATCCTTTATGTTTTCTTACTGGTGGCAATGACATTTGCCTTCCAGGCTTGCGACAATAATAACACAAGCGATATGCAGCTTGATGGCGACACCCGCATCGAGACAATCAAGATAAACGGTTTCTCCGGTATAATCGACCAGAAAGCGAAGGTGGTGAGTGTAAATGTATCCACAGATGTGGACCTTGAGAACCTCTGCATAGATGAGATCACGTTGAGCCGAGGTGCCACCTGCGATTATCCTGTAGGCACAAAGTTTGACGGCACTGTGCCACGCTCAATAAAGGTGGTCAACGGTAATGTTTTCTCTGCCTACACCGTAAGTGTGAAGCACGACAATGTTGAATTCCTGACGTTTACGCTTGACGGAAAATATTCCGGTTCTATCGACAACTTCGCACGTACTATCCAGTGCTTCGTGCCGATGGAGGCAAACATCAAGTCAATGCAAGCTGTATTCACCGTCAACGACGGAACAACCGTAACACCCGAATCAGGTTCGCTGATAGATTTTACACAACCCGTAAAATTTACAGCTACTCTTCGCACAGCTGTGATTGAATACACTGTGACCGTTGTTCAGGATGATATGTCGCAGATGCCGAAAGCATTCATAGGCAATTCATATGAAATCGAAGGACTTGGTGAGGAAGCCAAGGCAGCTTGCCGATGGATGCTGGAAAATGTGCCTAACACACGCTACGTATCTATTCAGGATATAATCGACGGACGCGCTAAACTGGATGACTACAAGATGGTATGGTGCCATTTTGACTGGACTGACTGGCCCGGACAGCTTTGGGATTCACGCGATCAGTTTAACAGCTATTGGCTCAGAGGCGGTTCTATACTTGCTTCGCGCGATGGCGCCCGCTATATCAACGATGTGTGGCGTATAGCCCGCGATCAGCAGAGTCCTAACAATATGTTCGGAGGTGATAACTATGATACCCTTGCTGATGACCTTGGCTTTACCATCACCGGACATGAGTCACATCCTTTATATAAGGATATTGAGACTGAGGGGGATAATCGTATCCTACTGCTCTCCAAAGGTTGCTCCAACACCAACAGAACACTGCAGTGGAATATAGATTGGGATCCCTATAAGACAATGGAAGGCTGGGAAGAGCGTACAGGTGCAAAAGCACTCGGTTCAAGTGATTACTATGACATCAACCATGTGACTGTGGCAGAATTCGAGCCTTATGAGGCACTTAAAGGATTTACCTCAGGTCGCGTCATCACCATAGGCACTCCCGCTTATGAATGGTATGACAAGAACAACGCTGAGAATCCCTACCGTGCAAATATGATTAAGCTTACCAAGAATGCCATCAATTATCTTTGCCAATAAAAACTTGAAAAAATGAAACACAATATATTATTCTCGATTCCGGCTATTGCAGCGCTTATGCTCTCAGTGGCGAGCTGCAAAAGCGATGATCCGGTCATAACGGATAAGGATCTTGCCAACAGTCAGGTTTATCTTGACACTGACGAAGGCATGAGTCAGAAAATCTACTACAAACCCTATGTGGGTTATGTAGGAGACCCTATGCCGTTTTTCGATCCTGTTGCCAATGACTTCAAGGTGATGTATCTTCAGGATTATCGACCCAATCCGGCGTTCACCTATCATCCTATCTGGTGTGTCACTACCTCGGATGCCGCTTCGTATCAGTCGCTTGGCGAAATGATACCCTGTGGAAGCGCAACAGAATTGGATGCTGCCTTGGGCACCGGCTC
>CAMWTL010000049.1 GCA_947177145.1 uncultured Porphyromonadaceae bacterium | reverse complement strand
ATCCTGCTTCACTACAACAAGTGCATCAACCAAGGTAATGTGGCTACCAACCGACAGTCGGAAAACTATGCCAAAGCCCGTCAGGCTTTCCTTGTGGGTTACGACCGCTCCGTGCCGAAGCTCCGTCAGGCAAGCCATTGCATAGGCTGCAACCAGTGTTCCCCCCATTGTCCGCAGTCAATAGACATACCTAAGGAACTACACCGCATAGACCGCTATGTGGAGAGCCTTAAACAAAATAAAGACTTCTCCGAAGCCTGATAAACAAACATTTGGAGAAGTCCTTTATAGTGATTACGTCAGATAAGTTTCTGTCAAAGTAAGATTCTTCGCTCCTCACCCACGGTGATAGGCGACGCATGGCCCGAAAGGAGGAGTGTGTCGTCGGGGAGTGTGAGAATCTTATTTATGATTGATTCCTCAAGCACTCTGCGATTGCCACCGGGGAAATTCGTCAAACCGGGACCGTGCTGATAAAGGAGGTCGCCCACGAATGCCGCCCGGTCATTCGGAGAGTAGTAAGTGACCGAACCGGGTGTATGCCCCGGGGTATGTATCACTTTAAGATAGAATCCGGAATTGGCTTTCAGCCTTATTATCTCCCCGTCGTACAGTTCCTCATAGTGAGGTACCGTAATCGGATTTCCTGTGCTGCCGCTGAGATTCAGGTAGGGATCGGTGAGGTAAGGCGCATCCTGAGGATAGATGTAGATCGGAGCCGCAAGCCTTTCCCTTAGAACCTCTGCTGCTCCTATATGGTCGATATGACCATGTGTGAGCAGTATTTTTTCTATGGTCCAACCATTACGTACGATTACATCATATATCAGACCCGCCTGTGCTCCGGGGTCAATAAGGAATCCCGACTTGGTATGGTCGTCGATATAGAAATAGGTGTTTTCGGTGAATGCACCCGTCACCTGCAATTCCTTAATCATAATTTGCCTCCTTCTCCTTAAATTAATTTATAGAAGCTGACAACCGTCAGGACCGCACTGGTGAGGTCTCTCACCCTCATGCTTTTCAGCGGCTGCCTTCTCCTGCTTGCTCATCTCGCGACGGAGTGCCGACTTGAAACCGTCGGTGCTCAAAGCACCCGGTACTGCGAAGCCGCCATTGAACACGATATAAGGTACACCATGTACGCCACGCATCATAGCTTCACGCTCGTCGAAACGTACCTCGTCATTATATTTATCAGAATCGAGTACCTCTTTTACGTCCTCTTCCTTCATACCTACGCCTACAGCCTTGTCGAGAAGCACCTTATGGTCAGCAAGAACCAGGTTCTCTACAAAATAAGCCTTGAAAAGAGCCTCGTTGAGACGCCCAACAGTGTCACGATCATATTTTGCCTCTGCGAGTTTCATAAGGCGGTGAGCATCGCGTGTGTTGGAGTATTGGGTGGTAGCATAATTGAAGTCGATACCCAAATCCCTGCCCAAAGACGAAATCTGCTCAATCTGCTCTTTCGCACCTTCGAGAGAGAGACGATACTTCATTGCGAAACGCTCGGGTGTGGACGATACCACTTCCTTGGAAGCCGAGGGGTCAAGTTCGAAAGCCCTGAAATCAATTACAACGTCGTCCTTTATACCGAGTTCTTCAATAGCATTCTGCAGGCGGGTTTCACCGATATAGCAGTACGGACATGCAAAGTCGCTCCAGATTGTGAGTGTGATCATAGTTGTTTTTCCTTTCTAATTAATTGATTACTTTTTTAATAATTTACAGTGTTTTATTCTGACTCTCCCATAAAGGTAGAGTCAAATCTATTGGTTTATCACTTTTTTCAATATTTCCGTAAAGATTGCCAAATTTTCAGGAGTGGTGAGATCAAGCAGTGCTTTATGGCGTATACGTGCTACTTCCATAACTTTAGGTTCAATCTCACGTCCCTTATCGGTGAGGAACACACGTAAGCATTTATGGCTGACACATTCTGTGCGCACAAGCCCTTTCTTTTCCAACCCTGCGACACAACGGCATACCGCTGCTTTGTCTTTGCCTACCATCTGAGCTATTTCACATTGCTGGATACCCTCCGAACTATAAAGGGCACGAAGCGCAAGGTATTCGCTTGTGGTAATGTCAAGTCCGGCTTCTTTCAAGGCACTGTTAAGCTGGCTCAACATGGTCTGGTAAGCTTTACCTATCAGGCATCCCAAGGCAGGAGATTTTGAATCAGCCCAAGCCGAATCATCGCCGTAGGTGGCTGTTGCAGTATTTGGTTTCTCTTTTGTCATAATCTCTGTTGATGTTTTTCTTTCGTTTTGTACTTATATAACAACACACTTTGAAAAATGGTTGAGTTTACAACCATTTTTTATTTATGTGGCTTTATTTTTTATTTCTACCTATATACAATAGGGGGAATATGCGTAACAGGAGTTTAGTATAGTTGTGTACTTATAATTAGATAAATACTACGTATAAATCATATTAGTATGGAATATAGAAAACCAGCCTGCGGATTTCCAAAATCCACAGGCTGATCCCATTCGTTTTCAAATAACTATTTAGACTCTAATAAAAAGGTGTCATTTCAAAGCTTTGCCGGCAGAAAAGGCATCTCCTACCCGCTTGCCCAACTCTATATAACCAAGATGAACAGGATCGAAAGTGATGAGCTTCATCTTCTCCACATCAGGATTACCGTCGGCAGCAAGATATTTCTCGTCGCAGACAATGTTCACAATCTCGGCTATGAGATAGTAACCTGTGGCTGACTCATATAACTTCTCTTTTACGCGACATTCGAGAGTCATCGGAAAGCACTCAAACACCGGAGCGTTGACATGCTCCCCCTTTACCGAATTCCAACCTGCCTTGGCAATCTTGTCAGGGGTCTTTCTACCACTTACTATACCTACATAGTCAGCTGCCACAAGGGTATCAGTGGTGGCGAAACCTATCGTAAGTTCACCGCAACGGTTAAGATTGTCTGTCGTAGCATGGGAACCCAAAGAAACCATAATCTCGTTTCTATCCCATTGGCCGCCCCATGCAGCATTCATAGCGTTAGGAGTGCCGTCGGCATCATACGTACCAAGAATCAATACCGGCTGTGGCAGAAGCCACGCCTGCGGTTTAAAGCTCTTCATATTATATATATTGATTTGGGTTATATTTCAAAAAGAATATTGAATAGTTTCAATTATTTAAAGTGTTTTTGTTTTCATATTTAATAACGAACCATACTGCAAAGTTGTTCAATGTAACCATCTAAACAATTTCAACTTTTTTATTTCAACAAGCTAACTCATATGACTCCGTATCGGATATATTTCGTAATTTTGCATACATAGAGTTTCAACCTTTGGAAGCTACTTGCAATACATCCCGATTCATTAACAATTTCAAAAAAAACCGCAACCATGAAAGAAGATAAAGACCCTAACCATAAAATTATGATTGGCATTGCCGTAATAGGTGCCATCTACTGGCTATTAGTGGTAATAGTTATGATTTCAGGTTTGTTATTTACCTTTCCCATACCACGCGGGTCAAAGGTAGACAATAGATATTATACCTATTACCAAAACTATAGAGGCATATACTACATCTCAGTAGAGAACGCTTTTACCTTATATAATCATGGTTCCTGGGGCTATCTTAAAGATGTGGATAAGGACTCATTCAAAGTGTTGTCTTATAGCTGGGCTAAGGATAAGAATCATGTCTGGCATGGAGATAAGGTTTTCGAAAATGTTGACGTAGACTCCTTTCACATAAATGAAAGTGGTGTGCCGGTTGATTGTAACCAGGTCTTTGTATGGAACGAAAATTACGAGTTGGTCGCTTCCCAAAGCGGTATCGATCCGAAAACAGCAGAATATTTTATTCCTCAAGAGTATTCTTATTACTACAATTGGATACGCGACAAAGACAATGTGTATTATAGGGATAAGAAGGTGGATGTTGACCGCAACACCTTTTCCTCATTTGCATATACCTATTATTTTATAGACAAGGATTATATCTACATCACACAGAGTAATGATGAAAGACAAGGCAACCGGGATTTAATTCGTATTGATTCAATACAATCGCCTCTAGAAACATCTGATCAGGGAGAAATCTATATACGTAATGGTCGAAACATAATTTACCGGGACAAAATCATTCTAAAAGATGTAGATGTGCAACGGTTTGAGAAGGTAAATTATAATATACTCGTTGTTAATGATATGTTGTTTTATAATGGAGAACCGTTTTTGAAAGACTCAATCAATGTGCCGGAAGCAAGATTCTATTATTATGGCATTACAGCTGATAATGAAAATGTTTTTTGGTGGCATCAGCGACTTGACGATATTGATGCAGCTACATTCAGAGAGATAAACGATGATACATTTGAAGACAAAGATTACATCTACACCATAAAGGACTTCTCACAAAGAAAACCATTCGACAAATCTCCTTTTGACAAAAGAAAAAAATTGCTAAGAAGCAAAGAAGATGAAAAAAGAGATGTCAATATATCAAACATCATTTTTAGAGTTATACTTGCTCTCTTCCTCGGTATTCTTTCTTTCAGGATAGCACACTGTTGATTATATTTCTATCTATGTTTTTCACTGGCTGAACAGATCAAAATTAAGGAGCTTATCAGATGAACAAAAATTGACCCGGGAACGTTATAAAGAAAAAGATGATAAATCAACCATTATTAACTCAACAATGTTATGAAGACATTTGAAGAAAAAATAAAAGAATCAATCCCTACACTCGTAGTGTTCCTCCATCATGGCAGTCAGGATGCCGTCGATGTTAAATATCTTACTGAAGAGGTAAAGGCAAAATACACAGACAAAGCAAATGTCGTGCGTGCCGATGATCCTCACGGAAAGCTCAAAGTAACATATCGTCTTGAAGAATATCCTACCTGGATTGTATTCAAGGAGGGTCAGGAACTTATGAGAGAGAGCGGCAAAAAGACAGCAAGCCAGCTTGAGGACATGATTGAGCGTTCACTCTAAACATCTCCAACCTCTCTCTATCGCTAAGGAGCATTCCGAATTATTGCTTTCCTCTCCTCAACAACGCCAAAACAAAATTATACACTAACCCCTTTCCCCTTTCCGGGAGATAAAAACGAGTTGCCCGATTCAGGACTTCTCATTACTTTATAATATTTCAAAATTCCACAAACGAGACTATGGAACTTAAAGGATCAAAAACTGAAGAGTGTCTTCGTCTGGCATTTGCCGGCGAGAGTCAGGCTGCCGTAAAGTATTCATTCTATGCCAAGCAGGCTAAGAAGGATGGATACGAGCAGATCGGCGCCATCTTTGAGGAGACCTCCCACAACGAACATACCCATGCCAAGATTTGGTTTAAACTTCTTCACGATGGTGGTGTACCTCCTACACCGGTAAACCTTACGGATGCCGCCGCCGGCGAGGAATATGAGTATGAGGATATGTATAAGGATTTTGCAGCCGTTGCTGAAGAGGAAGGTTTTAACGACATCGCCCGTCTTTTCAAAAGAGTAGGTGAAATAGAGCGCACCCATATGGAGCGTTACCGCACCCTGCTTAAGAATATTGAGGAAGGTATCGTTTTCTCACGCGATAATGACCGCATGTGGATGTGTCGCGAATGTGGACATATCCATTTCGGCAAGTCAGCTCCGAAAATCTGCCCCGTTTGCAAGCATCCCGAGGCTTACTTTGAACTTAAACCCGATAATTATTAACCTGAACTATTATTGATAAGACTGACAATCAGTATATAACCCAAAAGAAGAGCCACATGAAATCCATGCGGCTCTTTTCTATTACATACTTCGGCTTGATTACACTTTTGGCTCTCCCAAATATCGTGCTATCAGAATCCTGCAGTTCTGAGTATTACTCCCGGTAGTTCTATGTTGTTGAACACACGAGAGAAGTTCTCAGCCCCGGCTCCTACGGAATACACTCCTACGGGGTTACCGGTATGGTGTCCTGTAGTCCACCCCACTGCCGCCTTGTTGGAGAGCGTACGGAACACTGCCGAAGCGAACGCATTGAAATCGTTGTAGAGCGACTTCTCATCCTCACTGCCCTTCTCCTCAAACACCTGGCGATAAAGTTTCTCCAACGCTCCCATCTCGGCATCTGTGAGAGGCACTTCATTGCCAAAGCCGAATTTCTCGCCGAGCAACTGTTGCATGGCGGGCCAGCCACCAGGGTTGCCATTTTTCAGCAGATTCTTGCATACGTCCGAAAACATCTCCTTCGACATTTTCTGATGTTTTAGAACATCGAAATGAGCCACATAACCATTCTGATTATTGCCTACAGAGATACCGCCGGTGTCATGGTCGGCTGTCACTACGATAAGTGTCTCTTCCGGACGTGTCTGCATAAAATTATATGCAAGCTGCAAGGCATTGTTGAAGTTATATATCTCGGTTATGGCAGTCAGGGCATCGTTGCCATGAAGGGCATGGTCAATGTTGCCACCCTCCACCATCATGAAGAAACCGTCGGGAGTTTTCTGTGTGAGATAGTCTAAACAAGATTGTGTCATCTCCGGGAGCGTCATCATTCCGGGTATCGAATCAATCATATAGCCGGTATTGCCACTCTGGAAAGGATTCTCCTGAAGCAGTATCATACGCTTTGACAGGTCAACATCTTTCGGAGAATGTATGATCTTTATGTTATTCTTTTCATACTCCTCAATAATTCCGTTCGACTTACCGTCGCGGTCATACAATCCGGTCAAAGCTGCTCCGGCAAGGAAATCGAAATTCGAGTCGATAAACTGACGGTCAATCTGATCTGAATAGTAACGTTTGGGTACATGGGCATAGAAAGCGCCGGGAGTGGTATTTTTTTTTTTAAGGTTTGTTACGAGATCTACACCGTAACCTGCATCCTTGAAAGTCTTGGCTATCGAATATACAGGCACGCTATCAGGAGTCATGCCAAGCATACTGTTGTTGGTCTTGTAACCTGTGGCAAGGGCTGTTCCGGCAGCGGCAGAATCGGTCACGTCGGAGCTTGCGGAGTATGTTAGTGCCAATCCGGTGTAAGGGAAAGTCATCATCAAGGGCAATTCCTCTTGACCCAACACGTTACGCGCATAGGTGACGGATGCCATAGCGGGTGCCACACCCATACCGTCACCGATAAAATAGAATATATACTTCGGTGTTGCGCTCCATGCCGAGAACGTACAAGCCACGAGCAGCATCCCGCCGCAAAGTGAACGGAGTTTTCCAAATAGTTTCATATTGTTGATTTTAAGATTCAGTTCAAAGCTTGTTCGAGATCTTCGATTATATCCTCCACATCCTCAATACCTACGGAGAGACGCACGAGGTCGGGAGCTACACCTGCCTCACGAAGCTGCTCGTCGGTAAGCTGACGATGTGTATGGCTTGCCGGATGGAGCACACAAGTGCGGGCATCTGCTACGTGGGTCACAATGGAGATGAATTTCAATTTGTCCATAAACTCTATCGCATCTTCACGTGTACCTTTCAGACCGAATGAGATCACACCACAAGTGCCGTTGGGCATCTGCTTCTTAGCCAATTCGTAATACTTGTTGTTTGGCAGCCCTGCATAGTTCACCCAGCTCACCTTAGGATGCTTCTCAAGCCATTCTGCCACTTTCTGTGCATTTTCGCAATGGCGTGGCACACGAAGGTGAAGTGTCTCCAAGCCTATGTTAAGGAGGAATGAGTTGTGCGGAGAGGGTATCGAACCGAGGTCGCGCATCAGTTGGGCAGTGGCTTTGGTTATAAAAGCACCCTTACCGAAAGCTTTGGTATATGTTAGTCCGTGATACGATTCATCAGGAGTGGTGAGACCGGGGAATTTCTCGGCATGTGCATCCCAATCGAAGTTGCCGCTGTCTACAATAACACCACCTACACTTGTGGCGTGTCCATCCATATATTTGGTGGTGGAGTGTGTCACTATGTCTGCACCCCACTCAAAAGGACGGCAGTTGATAGGTGTAGCAAAGGTATTGTCAACTATCAACGGCAAACCGTTGGCATGTGCGACGCGGGCAAATTTCTCAATGTCGAGCACATCGTTGCTGGGATTGGAGATGGTCTCGCCAAATATCAACTTGGTATTGGGACGTATGGCAGCCTCAATCTCCTCCTCGGTGGCATTAGGGCTGATGAAGGTGCAGTCGATTCCCATCTTCTTCATTGTCACGGCAAAGAGATTGAATGTGCCACCATAGATTGCTGAGGAGCATACAAAATGGTCGCCACTCTCACAGAGATTGAACACGGCATAGAAGTTAGCAGCCTGACCCGACGATGTGAGGATAGCTGCCACCCCACCCTCCAATTCGGCAATCTTAGCTGCCACAGCGTCGTTGGTGGGATTAGCAAGACGTGTATAGAAATAGCCGTTCTCTTCGAGGTCGAAGAGACGAGCCATCTGTTCGGAGGTTGAATACTTAAAAGTTGTGCTCTGGATGATAGGGAGCACACGTGGCTGACCGTTCTCCGGTTTCCAGCCACCCTGCACGCAGACCGTGCCTTTGTTCATTTTTGCCATAGTTGATTTGAGCCGACATGAGCCGACAGTAGTATTACGGATTCCGGTAAATCCAAATTTTACATTTGTAATTACCCAAACGCAACAAAGCGTTTCAATTAATTCGGTAAAATTACTAAAAATCCCTCAAATCCGCAATTCAGAACTCATTTTCTCACCAAACCACCGATTCTTATAGACAGGCACTCACCCTATAACACTTCATCCAAAAACGTTGTTGAATTTATGGATATAAGGTTAGTCTTTTAGCTGATACTTTGACGAAATGTTATTATCTTTGCAAATGGAAACCCAAACCACTCTGTCCTATGACCAAGACAATCAATTATCCGGTAGGTATTCAGACTTTCTCTGAAATTATCCGTAATGACTACTTATATGTAGATAAGACCGCTCTTGTCTATAAATTGGTTAAGGATGCCAAATACATCTTCCTGAGCCGTCCAAGACGTTTCGGGAAAAGTCTCTTGATGTCCACTCTTGAAGCTTACTACAAAGGTTCCAAAGACCTCTTTGAGCATCTCAAGATCTGGAATCTTGAGAAAGAATGGTTAAAATATCCTGTGTTCCGTTTCGATCTCAGCGGGGTCAACTTTAACGATATATCCAAGTTCATTTCACGGATAAACCGGTGTCTTAAAGAGATAGCCGAAGACTATTCGCTTGTATTGGATGGCGACAACATTGCCGACTCGTTCCGTAGCCTCATCAGGCAGGCATACCGTAAATTCGATCGCGGAGTTGTGATACTTGTTGATGAATACGACAAACCGATGCTTGACACCATACACCTCGATGAGCTACACGACCACGTTAAAGAAGAACTACGCGGTTTCTACTCTGTAATAAAGTTAAGTGATGAATATGTAAAGAAAGCTGTCATTATCGGAGTCACACGTTTTAGCCGAGTCTCAATCTTCAGCGGGTTTAACAATCTAAAAGATATTTCAATGCTTCCTATATATAACGGCATCTGTGGCATTACAGCATCCGAATTTAAGAAGGATTTTGAAAAATCAGTCTACGAATTTGCTCAAACAAATAGCATGACCGAAGATAAGGTTTGGGAGATATTTAAAAAGGAATACGACGGCTATCATTTCGCATTTCCAGGTGAATTCATCTACAATCCATTCAGTGTCCTGACGGCGTTTGATAACGAAATACCTGGGCAGTATTGGTTCGATTCCGGATCTCCGTCGTTCCTCATAAAACTCGTGAAGAATCGGAATTATCTTCTTGGCAATCTTGAGGGTGCTCGACGAGACGCAAGAAAACTCAATGATATAGAGACCATAAAACACGATCTTATCCCCCTTCTTTATCAGGCGGGCTATCTAACCCTTCTCTCTTACGATACTAATGCCAAGGAATACATTTTGGGATTTCCCAATCGTGAGGTATACGAAGGTTTCTGGGGTTCCCTCGCCGGTTATTTCTTCCGGAATCCATACGGTGAGTCAAGTTTCGACATTAATAAATTTCTTGACAATATATATCGCGGTCAACCTGACAAATTTATGATTCGCCTCCGAGCACTCTTCGCCGACACAGAGTCAGATCATGAACCAAATAAGGAGATCCACTTCCAAACAATGATGGCAATAGCCTGCAAAATGATGGGTCTCCATGTCGCTACAGAGATTCATTCCGCCATGGGCAGATGTGACATGACCATTGAAACCACCCGTTTCATCTATATCTTCGAATTTAAGGTCAATAGTACACCCGAAATTGCCATGGCACAGATTATCAATAAAGGCTATGCAACTCGCTTCGCTGCCGATACGCGCACTATCTTTCTCATAGGTGCCAATTTCTCCACCCATACCCGAACTCTTACCCAACCTTGGCTAATCCAAACACTGTCACGCCAGTAAGATTTGTTCAGATTATGATTAAGGTAGCTGCGTAAACCGGCGATTCATAGAATATAAATCGGGTGTTTGCAGCATAGAAATAAATCGTAAAAATAATGAAAAATTTACATAGGGATTTAACTTATATGGAAAAGAATAGCAAAATATATGTGGCAGGCCATCGTGGTATGGTGGGATCGGCTATACTTCGTCAACTCCGGAAGCAGGGCTATGACAACATCGTGACCCGCTCCCACTCTGAACTTGACCTTACTTCTCAACAGGCTGTAAACGACTTCTTCGAAGCTGAAAAACCGGAATATGTATTCCTTGCAGCTGCTAAGGTGGGTGGCATTGAGGCTAATGACAAGCACCCTGCCGACTTTATGTATGAGAATATGATGTTGGAGATGAATGTCATTAACGCCGCGTGGAGAAACGGTTGTAAGAAACTTGAGTTTCTCGGCTCCTCCTGTATCTACCCTCGACTGGCTCCACAGCCAATGCCGGAGTCTTGCCTTCTTACCTCCTCTCTCGAACAGACCAACGAGGCTTATGCTCTTGCTAAGATAAGTGGTCTGAAGTATTGCGAATACCTCAACCGTCAGTATGGCACAGATTTCATATCCGTGATGCCTACAAATCTTTACGGGCCGAATGACAATTATCATCCTACCCATAGCCATGTGCTTCCCGCGCTCATACGTAGGTTTCACGAAGCAAAGGTCAATGGTCTTGAAGAGGTAGTATGCTGGGGTGATGGCTCACCGCTCCGTGAGTTCCTTTTTGTCGACGATCTTGCCGACCTATGCGTATTCCTGATGAATAACTATAGCGGTAATGAAACTGTCAATGCCGGCACAGGAAAAGAGATTACAATCAAAGAACTTTCAGAACTTGTTGCCAAAATAATAGGTTATGAGGGAAAGATAGTCTGGGACACCACAAAGCCCAACGGTACTCCCCGCAAACTACTCGATGTAAGCAAAGCTACACGTCTTGGATGGACTTACTCCACAGAGCTTGAAAACGGCATCCGCATCTCCTACGAGGATTTTCTCTCCAACCCAATGCGTGCCGAGCGCTAAACCTGATGTATACCAGTCTGCTATGTATATAGCACTAAAATAGCCGTCCTGAGTTGGGCGGCTATTTTTGATTGTTTTTATTTGAAAAGCAGAGGTGCCATCTCGTGGAGGCTACGGCGCCAGGTGAGGAATTCGTGCGCTGTGCCGGGTGATACGTAGGATGTCGCATCGAATCCGGCTGCTTTAAGTTCCTCAACGGTAGAAGTCACACGGTCAGGGTTCTCCTTACTACCGCAGCTGACAAACACTTTGTGAACACCGCTATCCTTCAAATCTTCGGGACTATATGTGCCACCACTGAGCAGACCATAGTAACCGAACACCTCCGGACGACGCATCGTGATAAGCTTCGTCTCTATACCACCCATCGAAAGCCCCGCCATAGCTCGATGGTCACGGTCGGCGATGGTGTTGAAGTTAGCATCTATATACGGCACAAGCTCATCTACCAATACTTTCTCAAATTCCTTGGCATCAAACTGGTTGATTGTACCGAATTTTACGTCGTTGGTCATGCCATAAGTCATCACAATGATGAAAGGGTCAATCTTACCCTCTGCAATGAGGTTATCCATTATAAGATTCGCATGTCCCTGATTCGACCATGCAGTTTCGTCTTCACCCCAGCCGTGCTGGAGATAAAGCACGGGATATTTCTTGTCGGTCTTGCCATACTGCGGCGGAGTGTATACGAAGGCTCGTCGTTCAGTGTTGGTGCTTGGAGAATGGAAGAGCACCTGCTGAACATTACCATGGGGCACATTTTTCAGCGCGTAGAAGTCGCTGTCGTGAGCCGGAATCTCAATACCACTCTCCCAGCGGCAGGAACCAAAATAGTTGTTAGTGCCGGGATCATTGAACGGTGCACCGTCAACAATCAGATGATAGTAATGGAAACCTTCATCCATCGGTCCGGCAGTCGTGCCGGTCCAAGTTCCGTCAGCCTGTTTCTCAAGAGGAGTGCCACCCTGACCGCCAAGACCAAGAGTAACCACCACCGATTCTGCTTCCGGAGCATTGATCTTAAATCTCGCATAGCCTTCGGAGTTTACCATAGGATACTCCTGACCGTGCTGATTCTTACTTGAGGGCACAAAGTCCTCCTTCGCCTGTGCATATACCATCAAGGAGCCTCCCAAGATGCAAGCAGATGCTAAAAATATCTTCTTATTCAAATTCATAGGGTTATATGTTAGGTACTTTAGTTTTTCACAAGTTATCAGATCATATCACAACGATATTGACCAATCGAGAAACTACATTGATCAATTAGAAACTCTATTGTCTAATTGACGAAACAAAATTAGTCAAAAATTCTGTTTCCTTACATAAATAATGTCTTTATGAACTTTCAATTCGTAATATCTCCCTCTCAAATCCATACACATTTGTATAAATTCATAACCACCGGATTATCTAAATTTGAAAACAATCCTCAAAATAAATTGAATATCAATACTATATCGCTAACAAATATTTACAGTCGAATTAATTATACCCTATATCAACATTACTGTAAGCAGACCCCATACCACAAGTAAAATATTGCTGACAGCATAAGTTACAGTGTAACCGATTGCCGGAAGTGTACTGCCCAAAGAGGTCTGTACGGCACCCAAAGCTGCGGTACATGTGCGTGTGCCGCAACAGCAACCCAACGTGATTGCCGGATTAAATTTGAATATCTTATGCCCTAAGAACAGTCCGAATAATAAGGGAACTAAGGTGGTGACAGCACCCACAACAAAGAGCAACGGTCCTACTGCCTTGATGCCTGACACAAACGAAGGAGCGGCTTCAATTCCCACCACGGCTATAAATACATTCAGACCCAAATTATTCATTATCCACAGTGCTCCCGGAGAAATATGACCATAGGTGGGACGCTTCGACCGCAGCCAACCGAACACCAATCCTGCCACCAGCGAGCCGCCGCTTGTACCGAAACTTACGGGTATGCTTCCGATCCATATGCTCATGGCACCGAACAGACCGCCGATGAAAATGGCAAGTCCTACAAACATAAGGTCAGACTGTACAGATGGACGGTCTACATGACCCATATGCGGAGTAGCACGTTTTACCCTTTCCGGACGTCCGACAACAGTCAATTTATCACCCTTTTGAAAAACTGTCGAAGCAGAGATATCAAGAGGTTGCCCATCACGTTTGGCATCCCTAATCACCACACTGTGCATATATTTCTTACGGCGAAGATCGGTGATGGGCAATCCGATAAATTCCTTTTTCGTCACCAACACCCCTACTCTGTCAAGAGGATAAGACAGCAGTTCGGGATTCGCTATCTCTTCACCTATATACTTCTCCACCTGAACCATATATTCCCGTCTGCCGCACAATACAATTTCATCGCCCATATGAATCATGTCATCATGGCGCGGAGCTATAATATCACCGTCATGAAGTCTGCGATCTACATATACCTCCAATCCGTGAGCACGTAGGAGTTTCTCAAGAGCTCTTACTGTACGTGGCTCACTGAAGAAAGGTGTGCTAACCTTATATGCGCGGTAAGCGATAGTAGAAAGTGCATTTGCATAAGAAGGATCATCACTGCGGTCGCCGGTATTCAACTTCTGCTCAAGTTCGAGAGTCTGCCGACGTACCTTCTCCAATCCACCCAAAATCCGGGGACCGAGATTACCTACAAGAATTACCGTGCCAAGTGTGCCGAATATGTAGGTGACCGCATAGCACACCGGAATGATGTTAAGTTCACGGTCAAGGTCAGCCTTAGGCAGCCCCAGACGTTCCAGAGCCTCCGAACCCACACCTAACAGAGCCGAACAGGTCTCCGAACCGGAAAAGAGCCCAATGGTTTCACCCTTAGTGTAGTCCATAATTTTTGCCATGACGAACACCGATACAAAGCACATACAACTCATCAGCACTGCAAACAGAGCCTGCTTCAAACCTGTCCCCTTCAGCGACTTGAAGAAATCCGGCCCTACACTGTAGCCTATGGAGAATAGGAACATCATAAAGAACACCATTTTCAACGGACCCGACATCGGGATTTCAAGCTGCCCTATCAGCACACCCACAAGGAGCACAGACGTGACACTGCCGAGTTGGAAATTACCAATTCTTATCTTTCCGATGTAGAAGCCAAGCCCGATGGTAAGGAAGAGGGCAAGGGGCGGATACTGACGAAGTATGTCGACGATGGAATCTATCATAGCAATTGATGTTATGTCATTATTCTCTTATAACGCACCCGGCACCATACAGTTCAACTTCCGACAAACGAGAATCGTCCGACACCGGCAGCTCCGGTATCGGACGATTTGGTTTTTAATGTGCAATCATCAAAACGAGTTAAAATATTATTTTGATGTTTTTATTTGTCGTAACGTATAAAGCTGCCGTCAGAACTAAATTCAATATCGGTGCCGTTGGTTAATTCAACATCATATCCGTATCTCTCCTTGGAAATCTCGTGTATACCATCGGTAGGATGTGTATCGGATATGTAGGAATCTATCTCTGAGGGATAAAATCCGACCGGAACCGTCTCATTCATTTTCTTTCCTGCCTTGACATCTTTCCATTCCCCATCGCTATAAAAATCGACTTCGTGACCATTTGATAGATATACCTCATACTCATTATCATCCTTGTCCTTCTTGGTCTGATAATTTACACCTTGATAATAAGTGTTGAGGAATGTCTTGGCAGCTGAAGGCAATTCTGTATTAGCTACCGGCTTGAAATCATCATCGTCGCTACAGCTCCAAAATGTCACAGCCATCAATGCCACCAAAAACAGTGGCAGAAATTTCAATAACTTTTTCATAGTAAATTAAAATTACAACTAATTTTTAGTATTCTTTTTAGTGTTTTTTCCAAAAAATCATTACTGTATTCCGGCTATCATGCGGAGATTTAATATGCTCCAAAAGGTCATTTATCATATTTGATAAAATTGCCTTGCTTGTCAAACTTCATCTCGACACCGTTGGAAAGATCCACGTCATAACCGCTTTTCTTCTTCTCAATGCCAATAATCTTCTGCTTAGGCTGAAGTTTCTTCACTGCCGCAGCTACTCCGGCTGGCACAAAAGCCGATGGAACCGACTTCGAGGCACTGACCTCGACATCTTTCCAATTTCCGTCGCGGTCAAACTCTATCTCAGTGCCGTCGGTCAACACCACATCATATTCCTTGACACGCCCTAATTCCTTATCTATCTTCACTACACTGACCTTGGCTTTGAAATTATTCTTCAACGTGGTCTGTGCAGCCATTGGAAGCACCGAGGCATCATGGGCAAATGTGTCTGATGCCATTGTAGCAACTGAAATTCCGAACACGGCTACGATAGCCATTAAAATTTTCCTAACCATAAGTCATTTGTTTTAGGTAGATAATCACATCCGGAGATGCCTACGTAACTCTCTTTATCTTTAGAACGCCCTGAAATTTTATAAGTTCGTAAATATTAAGGTTAATTAATGTTATTCTTTTTTCTCCAAATTATTTTTCCGTAACTTCCACCATCAAGTTCTTTGATGATTCAGTGAATTTAAGTAATTTTGCATAGAAAATATACCGGGACTTAACTTTAGATCATAAAACTAACCGTGAAGGATATGGGCAGAATCGATTTGGTAAAACTACGCAAAAGAGCAGGTATGAGTCAGCGAGAACTCGCCGACCGTCTTCAGGTACGTCCAAGCTTCCTCTCAGCCATCGAAAACGGCAGAAGCAGAATGCCGGAGGAAAAACTGGAAAAAATAAAGGAGATTTTCGAGCTTAATAGTCTTGAAGAATATATGATTGAGGAGGCAACGGAGACTTTGATTCCTCAGCACTCCCACGTACCTCCCCATACACATACCAACGAACAGAGCGATTCGATAACCCAATTCCTTAATCATTTTCACGATCTTGCACATCAGCGCGACAAAACCACTTCCGCTCCCGACGCTGATACAATTGCCCGAATAGACTTCTTGATGAAGCGCAATGACCGCCTCTCCGAGCGCGTGGACGATCTGCGCGACGAGGTGGACAAACTGCGGGAGGAAAATCTCCGGTTAAAAGAGTTGTTGGTTAAAAACGGTATAGCCTATTAAAACTCGGGTCCTCCCTTATCATCCTGAGTTATTCGCCAGTCAGGATTTCGTCGCCCTCACCACTATAATGTATTCATCGGCTGAAGCCTCCACAACTTCAGCAGCGAATCCCCAACATCTTATCAT